>CALDZQ010000102.1 GCA_937944035.1 uncultured Neomegalonema sp.
CCCCCACCGCAAGACCGCCGATCGCGTAACCGTCAAAACCGATTTTCGTAAGGGATTCAGCACTTTCCTCTCGAAGGTCAGCGTGGATGCCGCCCTGTTGGATGCCGAAAAGCGCATGACCGGGCCTGTCGCCGAAGGCCACACGGGAGCGTTCGGCCCATCTCATCGACAGTCTCATAGAGGTTTCAGCGTCGTCGCGGGTGCAAGGAAACGGCGTACATTCATCAAAACACATGACGATGTCAGAGCCGAGCTGACGCTGGATTTCCATTGAAGTTTCGGGGCTTAGCAGATGTTTTGAACCATCGATGTGAGAGGCGAAAGTAACGCCATCCTCGGTCAATTTACGCAGTTTGCTGAGGGACATGACCTGGAAACCGCCTGAATCCGTGAGGATTGGCCGCTCCCAATTCATAAAACCATGCAAACCGCCCAGCCGCTCAATACGGGGCGCGCCGGGGCGCAGCATCAGGTGATAGGTGTTACCGAGAAGGATGTCCGCCCCGGTCGCACGGACGCTTTCGGGCAGCATTGCCTTGACGGTAGCGGCTGTGCCGACGGGCATGAATGCCGGGGTGCGGATGTCGCCGCGCGGCGTGTGCAGAGCGCCCGTACGGGCACTGCCGTCTGTCTGTGTCAGGCTGAAGCGGATATGGGTCATGCCTGTGCTCCATGCAAGGAATTAAAATACTTGTATATCAATGCAATAGAGCCATTTTCACAGTGTTGAAAACATCTTCGCCAGCACCGTAGAGCATCTGCGGTTCGACACTGTCGACGCGCGGCGCACCGTATTCGCGCAGAATCAATGCCGCTTCGTAAGCCATTGATTTTGATGCACCAACTGTGACCGTGGCGTCCTCCATAGCGATGAGCGATGCACCGAGCGGTTCGAGGGCGGTATTTAGGGCATCCCGATTTGCGCCTGCGATGGCACATCGCAAAATGACGCGGTTTCGCGCGGATTCACGAGCCTCGACCCGCTCAATGAGGTTTTTGAGCGTCTTGAACGCAGGATCAGTCCATTGTGCGTATTTACTGGCGCGGAGTTGCGCTTCTGAGCGCAGGATCGGTTGATCGCCTATGATTTTCAGATGGTTAGCGCGCAATGTTTCACCACTGGATGTAATGTCCACGACGATTTCGGCTGCACCGCTGGCAGGGGCGCCCTCGGTAGCGCCGTCACTTGGGGCAAGGCGGTAATTGGCCAAGCCGACTTGCCGGAAATAGGCGCGGGTAAGGTTGAGGTATTTCGTTGCAACGCGCATAGGAAAGCCGTGTAAAGCGCGGAATGCTGCGGCTGCATCATCGAGATCAGCCATTGTTTCAACGTCAATCCAACTCTGCGGGACAGCAATCACCAGATCGGCGCGTCCATAACCCAAGGCGCGCACTAAGACTGAGGCGTCTGCGGCTTGCTTTTCGCGGATCAGGTCTTCACCCGTTACGCCCAGATGCGCCGCACCGCTCGCCAGTGCAGCGGGGATTTCCCCGGCTTGCATAAAAGCAATCTCGATACCCTCAATCCCGCGCGCTTCTGCAGCATATGCGCGGGCATTACCTGTTTTTCGGATATGCAAGCCTGCGGCGGCGAAATAGGCCAACGTGTCGTCGAGTAGTCGCCCCTTTGACGGAAGTGCGAGCCGGATTGTCATGTGCGGCTCCTCCCGCCGGCGATAGCAAGCAGGGTCTCAGGCCGAATGGCCGCGCCAAAGGCGCTGTACGCCGCGACTGACGGTACATCAAAGGCGCGGGCTGCCGCCGACAACATCCGGTCATAGCGTCCACCACCCGCCAGTTGGGCGGCTCTACGACCTTCTTCACCAGCAAGTTTCACGTCGTAAAACTCGAATACAAAGCCGTCATAATATTCGAGATTGCGCCCGAATTCGCCCTCGAACGGCAACGTGTGAATATCTATACCATGCGCGTCCAACGCCGCGAGACGGCGCTCGAAACGCGCTAAAGCGCTGTCAATCGAGAGAGAAGCCGCCGCAGAGATTTCTTTCAACCGGATCAAAGCACTAGCACAGGATGTTTTCAAGAGCGTCACTGCCTCAATCGCGGCAACGAGTTCGCTGGAGAGAGGGTGCGCACGGGCGTCTTCGGCCTGCTCCAGGAAGCGGGCAGCGATTTCATCATGGGTGCGCAAGCCGACATGGGTGGTGTCAGACAGCGCCAGCATGTGCGAGACAGCCGCTTTTGCCTGGTCGGTTTCGAGGCCGCCAACGGCTTTCAAAAACGCGATCCTCCCCTGATCCTGTGTGCCGTCGGAGGACAGGTCGTGGAGCAGTTCACGGAAACGTTCTGGCCGCCAGATGTGGCGTTTGAGGCGTGCGCGCCAGCGTTCCGGGATCGGAGCGGCATCAAGAATGGAGAAGACGATACCGAGATCGCCAGTGACAACGCCGACATCAGTGCAGCCCGCCTCGCTAATAATCCGTGCCACCGCAGAAAAAACATCCGCTTCATCAGCGGCGGGATCTTCTCCACCAAACCACTCGCAGCCGACTTGACGGAACTGGGCCGCGCGGTTTTCACCTTTGGTCGGGTGGCGGAAGACCGGGCCACTGGCGGCGTATTTAGCCTGTGGCACGGCCGCTGCGGTGTCCAAATGTAGTCGGCAGAGGGAAAGGGTAAGATCCGGACGCAGGCACAGCACGCCCGCATCTCCGCCCTCGAAGACGAAAGCTCGGGAACGGATGTCCTCGCCATAGAGGTCCAGCAGGTTTTCTGCCGACAGGATTTGGCCGGGGTCGACAATTTGCGCGCCACAATCCTCGAACACGGCGAGCGCCAGCTCTGTAAGGGCGTCAAGCCCCGCCAAGTCTTCGCCGGACCAGTCTTTGGAGGCGACCAGCATCAGCTTTGCGCCTGTGCCAGACGGTCTAGGACCGATTGAACCAGTTGGTCATGAGCGATTTCTTGCTGGGCAGGTTGGGCTTTCCATTCTTCATTGGATACGATCTCCGAGGCCAGTTCCGAGCCGAGTTTCAGATCTTTGATCTGGACCACGCCCCGCTCACGCTCATCCCCACCGATAATAACAGCCAATGACGAGCCGCGTTTGTCAGCATATTTCAACTGCTTACCCATGTTTGTTCCGCCGCCCATGTAAACTTCGGCGCGAACACCCGCGTTGCGGAGATTGGTACAGAGTGATTGGTAATAGGCCATCTGGTCGCGTTCCAGGGCGAGGATGACCACGGGACCGTCCCCAGCGGCCTCAGCTCCGGTTTTACGGGCTTCCAAAGCTGCCAACAACCGGTCCACGCCGATAGAGACGCCTGTTGCAGGGGTTCGTTGTCCCGTAAAGCGCATAACGAGGTCATCGTAGCGTCCGCCACCCGCCACCGAGCCGAATTGGCGCTTTTCGCCTTTTTCGTCAATAATATCAAAGGTCAGTTCTGCCTCGTACACAGGGCCGGTATAATAGGCCAACCCCCGCACGACAGATGGATCGATTTTAGCGACGGGGGCGCGATAGTTCTGCGCCTCCAGCAGCATAGCGATTTCTTCGAGTTCGTTGACGCCTTCCGCGCCCTGCTCAGACTTGCCGATCAATTCGCGCAAACGGGCGCAGGTTTTTGCGCCGTCTTCGCGCTCGGCGGAGACGAAGCCCATGATGATGTCGATTTGTTCAGCGCCCAGCAGTGCGCCTTTGGTAAAATCACCGCTCTCATCCAGCCGTCCCTCGCCCAGCAATGCGCGAACGCCAGCTTCGCCGAGGCGATCCAACTTATCGATGGCACGTAACGCAATGCCGCGTCGGGATGCGGTTGCCTCGTCGTCATCGCCCTCTGTGGACAGAAGGCCTGTAGCCTCCAAGACGCCGTTTAGCACTTTACGGTTGTTGATGCGGATTGCAAAATCACCCGGCTCAATCCCCGCCGCTTGCAGAGCGTCAGCGAGCATGGCACAGATTTCCGCATCAGCGGCGACAGTGGATGTGCCGACAGTATCCGCATCGCACTGCCAAAACTGGCGATAACGGCCCGGACCCGGCTTCTCGTTACGCCAAACCGGCCCCATTGCGTAACGGCGATAGGGGGATGGCAACTCGTTCCGATACTGCGCCGCAACCCGCGCTAGCGGGGCTGTCATGTCGTAGCGTAAAGCGATCCAGCTTTCGTCGTCATCCTGCAATCCGAAGACACCTCCCATCGGACGATCGACATCGGGAAGAAATTTGCCAAGTGCTTCAACGTATTCAAGCGCCGGGGTTTCCAACGGGTCGAATCCATAGCGATGATAGACATCAGCAATGCGGGAAAGCATCTCATTACGAACAATGACTTCCTGTCCGAAGCTGTCACGGAATCCGCGTGGGAGAACAGCTTTCGGACGGGGGGCTTTTTTGAGTTTCTTTGCCATTTCGGCGTTCTCATCTGTCTATGGCACTATGCGCTTTGATCGGGCGCTGCCGGAAATAATTCAGGAGGCGGAGAGCGCGGCTTTAACCTGTTTGCCAACCGCGCCGAAATCCATTTGCCCCAAATGATCGGCGCGCAGCTTTGCCATTACTGCGCCCATATCCTTGAGTGAGGACGCTTCGGTTGATTTAATCGCCGCACTGACTGCATCGGAGGTTTCGTCTGCCGTCATTGGTTTAGGTAGAAATTCGCGGATGATCTCGATCTCACCCCGTTCACGCTCGCATAACTCAACGCGGCCGCTGCTTTCGTAAAGGTTAGCTGATTCTTCGCGTTGTTTAATCATCTTTTGCAGCAAGCCCATGATGTCCGCATCACTGACCCCACCACCCTCTTCAGCGCCCCGTGCCGCAATATCGCGCTCGGTCAGTGTAGCGCGTATCAACCGCATAGTAGACAGCCGTAGCGGATCTCTCGATTTCAATGCCGCCTTAAACGCAGCGTCTATCTTGTCGCGCATATCCGTCTCCCTGATTTGAGCACTCTTTAACGGGCATTGGCCCAAAGGAAAACCGGGTTTGCAAAGATTAGCTTTTCAGTTACAGAAACGCGCGAACTCATCACCGACTGAAGGACCGTAACGATGTCCACACTCACCACGTCAGCGCCCTGCTCTGATGGGCTATTAACGCGCAAGATGACCGCCTGCATCGCCCTGAGCAACGGGCAGGTATTTTGGGGTCAAGGATTTGGCGCGATCGGTGAAGCGGTGGGAGAGCTATGCTTCAACACCGCAATGACCGGATATCAGGAAGTGATGACCGACCCCTCTTATTCCGGCCAGATCGTGGCGTTTACCTTTCCGCATATCGGCAATACCGGAACGACGCCGGAGGATGAAGAATCAGCATCTCCTGTCGCGTTGGGAATGGTGACACGGATGGACCCGACCGCGCCCTCGAACTGGCGGGCGGCGGGGGATCTGGACAGCTGGATGCAAGCGGCAAACCGGATCGGGGTGGCAGGGATCGATACGCGGCGGATAACGCGGTTGGTGCGTGAGTTGGGGATGCCACACGCAGTGATCTGCCATGCTCCTGACGGCAACATCGACGTAGATACTCTGATCGCAAAAGCACGGGGCTGGAACGGAATAGAAGGGGCCGACCTCGCTGCCGAAGTCGCATGCCAGAACCCTTATGCGTGGAATGAGGCACAATGGCAGTGGCCAGAGGGTTACTCGGCTGGCAAGAAAGCCAAGCATAAGGTTGTCGCGATCGATTTTGGAGCAAAGCGCAACATTCTACGGTGTCTGGTCGATGTCGGCTGCGACGTGACCGTGGTTCCCGCCGGTACAGATGCTGAAACGATACTTGCGATGCAGCCGGATGGCATTTTTCTAACGAACGGGCCAGGCGATCCTGCGGCTACGGGCGCGTATGCTGTCCCGACAATCAAAAAACTGATTGATGCGCAAAAGCCCATATTCGGTGTGTGCCTGGGGCATCAGTTACTCGCACTTGCCTTAGGTGGAACAACCAGCAAGATGAAATTCGGTCATCATGGTGCGAACCATCCTGTTAAAGATTTGGACACAGGAAAAGTCGAAATCACATCAATGAATCATGGCTTCACTGTAGACGCTGCCTCGCTGCCCGATCAGGTCGTGCAGAGCCATATATCGCTGTTTGATGGAACGAATTGCGGGCTGCGGGTTGATGGAAAGCCGATTTTCTCGGTGCAGTATCACCCTGAAGCCAGTCCGGGTCCGCGTGACAGCTTTTATCTCTTCAAACGTTTTGCAGCAAATATGATGGTTTAATCCAACAGCCCGCCACGTCTCTAATTGATACAGATTTGCAACAAATATCGCAATAATTGTATTTTAGTAGCACAATTATTTGACCCTTAGCGAGCAATGCGTGTGACTAACACTTCTTAGGGGGTGTTGTGATGGGCATACATTCAAAAGATGATGGCGTTGTTCACGCGGCCGAGGCGAAACCATCCCGCCTCATTGCCGCTGAGAACCGATCTGGCTTGGCGATTGCTCACGCACGCCAGCTTTACGGCAGGTTCGCGCCCGACCCTGCATTAACAGAAGACAGTGATGTTGATTTCTGTTGCCGACATTTGGCCATCCCTTACTCTGCGAAAAACGGGATGATGGCGTTGGCCGCAACCACACATGCTGACGGACTAGCCGCCATCCGGGAAATCCCTGCCGCACAATCAATCGAAGATATTGTACTGGTGCCGAAAGCACAAATGCTGGCGCACCTTCAAGCGCGGTTTGGGCACATACTTACGGATCGCGCCGTGAACGGGCTTTACCAATCGCAACCAAACCTATCCGCTCGCTCACCAATAAGTACCGGAATCAAAGCACTGCTCGGAGCGTTGGCTTTCTGTGCTTTGGCCTCAATAGCAGGACTGGGAGGTTATAGTGCGTCGATATTTTGGACATTTATCGCTGTATATTTGCTTGCGACCACCACATTACGTCTGATCCTCGTAGGTTCGGCGTTGAGAAAGCAAAGACCTACAGCAACATCACTCCCGGCAAAACTGCCCGTTGTAACACTACTGATACCGGTCTATCAGGAAGCTGACAGTATGCCGGCTCTGCTCCAGTCTCTCGAACGATTGCGCTACCCGAAGCAGCAGTTGGATGTGAAGATTTTAGTCGAGTCTGATGATTACGAGACTCGTAAGGAACTTGCATCACTGCCTGATTTTCCTTGGTGCGAGATACTTGTGGTTCCGAAAAGCAGCCCCAGAACCAAACCAAAAGCGCTCAATTACGCCCTACCCTTCGCCCGTGGCGCAATCGTGGGAATTTTTGATGCGGAAGATTGTCCAGACCCGGATCAGATAATTGATGCCATCATCGCACTGCACAACGCGCCGGCCGATGTGATTTGCGCGCAGGCGCGTTTGAGTCACTACAATCCTGAAGAAAGCGTGCTTACACGCTGCGTTGCATTAGAATACGCAATGTGGTTTGACGCGCTTTTGCTGGGACTGAGCCGACTTAACCTGCCTGTACCTCTGGGCGGTACGTCGCTGTATGTGAAAACCCGCGAATTGCGCGAATTGGGCGGTTGGGACCCCGACAATGTGACCGAGGATGCCGATCTCGGCTTGCGCATTGCCAGAGCGGGTTATCGTGCGACTGTCTTTAATTCAATAACTTATGAAGAGGCTACAACATCTGCCGGTGCTTGGGTGCGGCAACGATCCCGTTGGATTAAAGGTTTTATGGTAACTTGGATTGTTCACATGAAAAACCCCGTGCGGCTGGTCAAAGAACTGGGTGCGCTCCCCACACTTGCAATCAACATAATGCTTTTGGACGGATTTCTTGCGTTCCTAATACAGCCGTTCATTTTTATTGCACTGTTAGCATCTGTTTTCGGCGTCCCGCTTTCTTGGATGGATCACTGGGATACTCCTTTTGCTATGGCTACATATGCGATCCTGTTAATTGGCCAAATCGCTATTATTGGCGCCGCTTTTGTGCAATCCCGCAAGCGTTTTGGTATTAGAGTTGCGATTTTTGCGCCCTTGCTTTGTCTTTATTGGATGATGGGTGGCATAGCGGCATTTCGTGCAGCTTCACAATTATTCGGGCGTTGCCAGTTTTGGGACAAGACGACCCATTGTGTCAGCCCGATCGCGCGAAGCCGTAGGGAGGAAGCAATCGGGACATTGAGGGATTCGATTTAAGCTTGCGCCAACTCACGGCATGACACAAAACGCGCTATGACCAGCATTCAGAATAGACCACCCAAAATTGGTATGGTTAGCTTAGGCTGCCCAAAAGCCCTTGTTGACTCGGAACGCATTCTCACCCGATTGCGCTCAGAGGGGTATCAATTTTCGCCAGATTACAATGGGGCTGACGCTGTCATTGTAAATACATGCGGCTTTCTAGACAGTGCCAAGGCGGAAAGCCTTGAGGCCATTGGTGAGGCAATTCGCGAAAACGGCAAGGTGATTGTCACAGGCTGTATGGGTGCAGAGGCTCAATCAATCATGGATGCGCATCCGGCCGTTCTGGCGGTGTCCGGACCTCAGCAATATGAGCAGGTCATGGACGCGGTTCATGCGGCTGTTCCACCTCGTCCCGACCCGCACATCGATCTGATCCCGGCCCCCCGTGAGGGTCAAGGCGTTCGTCTTACGCCGCGTCATTACGCGTATTTAAAGATTTCCGAAGGCTGCAATCACGCGTGCAAGTTTTGCATCATCCCTTCAATGCGCGGAAAGCTGGTGTCCCGCCCCGTTCACGCCGTACTTCGCGAGGCGGAGAGGCTTGTAGAATCCGGAGTAAAGGAACTTCTGGTGATCTCGCAGGACACTTCCGCTTATGGCGTGGATGTGAGCTACAAGACCGAGGAATGGCACGGAAAGTCCTATCGGACCGACCTGCATGATCTCTGCGAGGGGCTAGGAACACTAGGGGTTTGGGTCCGGCTGCACTACGTCTATCCGTACCCGTCGGTTGATAAGATTATCCCTTTGATGGCGTCAGGTAAAATCCTGCCTTATTTGGATATTCCATTCCAACACGCCTCGCCCAAGGTGTTGAGATCAATGCGCCGCCCGGCCAATCAGGAAAAGACCCAGGACCGCATCGCGGCCTGGCGATCAGTCTGTTCTGAATTAACGATCAGGTCGACGTTTATCGTAGGCTTTCCAGGTGAGTCAGAAGAAGATTTCCAGATTCTCTTGGACTGGCTAACAGAGGTTCAACTCGACCGCGTCGGGTGCTTTAAATACGAGAATGTCGATGGTGCAGCCGCGAACGATCTGCCGGATCAGGTTCCTGAAGACGTGAAGCAAGAGCGTTGGGAGCGGCTTATGACACACCAACAGAGGATCAGTGAGGCGCGGCTTGCGAGCAAGGTGGGTCGCAGAATGAACGTGTTGATTGATACCATCGACGAGGACGGAGCCGAGGCCCGCTCAAGTGCTGATGCGCCTGAAATCGACGGCAATGTGTTCATAGACGAAAACTTCGAGTCGCTATCGCCCGGCGACATTGTCGAAGTTAAGATTGACGAAAGCGGCGAGCACGATCTATGGGCCACACGCGCCTGAGCGAAGAAATCTCACGCCGCGATGCGACCTTCATTCCCGTCCGTCTAACTTTTTGCTTCCTGAATAGCGAAGCAAGCGATCCCTCTGCGTGACAGAGAACGACAAGCGTTCTCTGCCTGACCGCGCGCCAGACCGGAAAAACGGGCGCGATACATAGCACGCCCGTTTTTAACACGCCGTGAAACCATCGGTTCGGCCCGAACAAGCTGGGGTGATCGCAAAGCTTTCGCTTTTTCGAGCATATGTTCAGCTTGAGTCAGCTTTCTAAACGCACCGACCTGAACCGCCCACTCGCCTTTGATCTGCGTCCTCGCCGCTTGTGCTTCAGGGACAATTATCCGCTGCAAAGCCCGCAATCCGTTGGCGACCGCCCACGGATCTGATTGGCTGCGCATAGCGACTAATGCGCGGGGAGCGGATTGGACAATCTTTGAAGGGCGGGCAATGGGTTGTGCTTTTGCAACAACAACCTCAGTCTTGGTGGAAATGTAACGCGGGTTTTGTCTGGGTAACGGCGAGGCCGCCATCATCTGAGGCGCAGGCATTGCAGGTCGCACTGGCAATTTAGCGAAACCTTCATCCAATATAGCGCGCATATGGCGGTCACGTCGTTTGCTTGTTTTTCCACCGAACACAACGCCAATAACGCGCCGGCCGTCCCGCTCGGCTGAGGCCACCAGATTAAAGCCTGACGCTCTGGTATATCCCGTCTTGATGCCATCTGCGCCGCTATAACTGCTCAGGAGTTTATTAGTCGCTCTCAATTTGCGCCCGTGATACCGGACGCTCTTTCGCTTAAACATCGGATAATATTGAGGAAAATCCTTGAATAGACGCTGCCCCAGCTTGGCCATGTCCCTGGCAGTTGAATACTGCCCGGATTTGGTAAGGCCATTAGCGTTTTTGAATTGGGTGCTTTTCATACCCAAAGACCGCGATTTGCGCGTCATCATCCGGGCAAACTCAGCGACACTTCCTCCAATAGCCTCAGCGATCACCGTCGCCGAGTCATTAGCCGATTTGGTGGCACAGGATTGGATCGCATCGCGCATCGAAATCGTGCTGCCTGCCTTTAACCCCAGCTTAGAGGCCGGCTCACGCGCCGCAGTACGAGAGACTTTTAAAGGAGTGTCCAGCGTGAAGCGACCCGACTCGATGGCTTCAAAAGCCATGTATAGTGTCATCATTTTTGTCAAAGACGCAGGATACAGGCGTTTATCAGCGTTTCGCGCGCGCAATACCTCGCCTGAGTGTGCGTCAATTACAAAAGAGGCGTATTTCGAATTGGCATATGCGGTCGTGGAGGACACAGTCCCGATGCAGAGCATCGCCACCAACAAAACCATCATCCGCATAATGCGGGATAAACTCGTCATTTTCGCCTCAGCCTGTTATCAGTGAGCGGTGACCGCTTCATTACATGTTTCGTACCACACTCTCCCTAATTTGGGGTAGGTGCAGGATGTAATAAGTTGAAGATTTTTTTATTCCTCAATTCACCGCCCTTTCCTAGACGCTATCCGCCTCTATATAACACTCATGTCGAACGGCAGTCACGGAAACCGCAAATATGAGACGGAAGAATTTTGAGATCGTTATCCAGTCGCCCCGAATGATGGGTGACGATGGAGACCGTGATACAACCGTCCTCACAAAACCTAAAATGCGCACACAGCGACCTTCGATGTACAAAGTCATCATTCTGAATGATGATTTTACACCGATGGAGTTTGTGGTCTTTGTACTGGAACGTATTTTTCATCTCACTCACGAAAAAGCCTTCGAGATTATGCTGACCGTGCACATGAAGGGGGCCGCCGTTGTGGGGGTCTATACCTTTGAAATCGCTGAGACAAAAGTTGCCGCCGTGATGGACATTGCACGACAGAACGAGCATCCGCTTAAATGCCGAATGGAGAAAGATTAACATAGCATTATAAAAAAACTTGCTGGAGGCGAATTAAACTTCGTGACGCAAATGGAATGCCGTGTTGAACTGTAGACGAAAACGATCCGCGCGGTGCGCCGTGCGAAGGCTGCTTCGGGACTTCCCCGAATGACAGTGACAACGAGGAGAGTGGCCGTGCCATCATTCACGAATTCGCTCGAAGAGGCTTTGCACCGCGCTCTCGCGGCGGCAAACGAGCGACATCACGAACTAGCAACGCTTGAACACCTTCTCCTCGCCCTGATTGATGAAGCCGATGCCGCTCAAGTTATGCGCGCATGTGGTGTCGATCTGGAGGAGTTGCGCGGAGCACTTACCGCCTATGTAGACGAGCAACTGTCGAATCTCGTTTCTGACGCGGAAGGGACAGAGGCAACACCAACAACCGGATTCCACAGGGTTATTCAGCGCGCTGCCGCGCATGTACAAAGTTCCGGACGATCGGAAGTGACAGGCGCAAACATTCTTGTCGCCATATTCCATGAAAGGGAAAGTTACGCCGTCTACTTTCTCCAAGAACAAGACATGAGCCGCTACGACGCTAAAAACTTTATCGCGCACGGTGTGGCAAAAGATCCTGCACTTAACGAGGCGCGCCCCGTGATCGGCTCCGATGGTTCGGAAGACAGCCCAGAGGACGAAAGCACGGTCGCCGGAGAAGCGGGCGCTAAGCCGGAAACCGCTCTTGAAAAATATTGCGTCGACTTAAATGCCAAATCGGAAAACGGTGATGTTGATCCGTTGATTGGCCGCAACCACGAGGTTGACCGGTGTATCCAAGTGCTTTGCCGCAGGCGTAAAAATAACCCACTTCTCGTCGGTGATCCTGGTGTCGGCAAGACGGCTATCGCTGAAGGCCTCGCACGTAAAATTACCGAGGGTGCAACACCGGAAGTGTTGCTCGGAGCAACAATTTTCTCCTTAGACATGGGCGCATTGCTTGCCGGAACACGCTATCGTGGTGATTTTGAAGAACGCCTGAAAGCTGTGATGAACGAACTTGAGGAGCATGAAGACGCGATTCTTTTCATCGATGAAATCCATACGGTAATCGGTGCAGGTGCGACTTCCGGTGGGGCTATGGATGCTTCGAACCTTCTCAAACCCGCATTGCAATCAGGTAAGTTGCGTTGCATGGGGTCGACGACATATAAAGAATATCGTCAGCACTTCGAAAAAGATCGTGCCTTATCAAGGCGCTTTCAAAAGATTGATGTCAACGAACCTTCCGTGGAAGACGCGATCAAAATCCTACGAGGCGTAAAACCGTATTTTGAAGAGCACCACGGCGTTCGTTACACTGCGGATGCGATAAAGTCGGCTGTGGAACTTTCCGCACGCTACATCCATGATCGTAAATTGCCGGATAAAGCGATTGATGTGATTGATGAAGTCGGGGCTGCACAAATGCTGGTTCCGGAATCGCGTCGTCGCAAGACGATGACATCGAAAGAGATTGAAGCGGTGGTGGCAAAGATCGCGCGAATTCCCGCAAAATCTGTATCCAAAAACGACACCGAAGTTCTCAAGGATCTCGAAAAATCACTCAAACGCGTTGTGTTCGGACAGGATAACGCAATTTCGGCCCTGTCGGGAGCCATCAAACTTGCCCGCGCAGGTTTGCGTGAACCGGAGAAACCAATCGGTTGTTACGTTTTCACGGGACCGACAGGCGTTGGCAAAACCGAGGTGGCAAACCAACTTGCGGACTCCCTCGGTGTTAAAATGCTTCGTTTCGATATGTCGGAATACATGGAGAAGCATTCTGTCAGTCGCCTCATCGGTGCACCTCCCGGATATGTGGGCTTCGATCAGGGTGGGTTGCTAACCGATGGCGTTGACCAGCATCCGCACAGCGTGCTGCTTCTTGACGAAATCGAGAAGGCGCATCCTGACGTGTACAATATCCTGCTTCAGGTCATGGATCATGGAAAGCTGACGGATCACAGCGGTAAGACCACTGATTTCCGCAATGTTATCCTCATTATGACTTCAAACGCAGGCGCTTCAGACTCAGCCCGACCTCCAATCGGCTTCGGCCGTGATAAGCGTGAGGGCGAAGATCAGGAGGCGATTGAAAAGCTGTTCACTCCAGAGTTCCGTAATCGGCTCGACGCCACCATTGCGTTTGCCCCACTTTCACGCGACGTGGTTATCAAGGTGGTTGAGAAATTCGTCTTGCAGCTGGAAGGGCAACTATCAGATCGGAATGTCAGCTTTGAGTTGACACAGCCAGCGGCTGAATGGTTGGCTAAAAAAGGGTATGATGAAAAACTTGGCGCACGGCCCTTGTCCCGTGTCATCCAGGAAAACATCAAGAAACCTCTCGCTGAGGAGTTGCTGTTTGGCAAGCTTGCCAAGGGCGGTATCGTGAGGGTTGGTGTGAAGAAAGGCAAACTTGATCTCGTCATTCTGCCCCCTGACCCCCCCCGTATCGGAGGCAAGAAAACTCCGTTGTTAACAGCGGGCTAACCTTCTCGGCCGACAAGGTACATGAAACCGAGGTCGCCTGTGGAGATGATGATGCGATACGTGATCCCGGCGGCTGCATTCTTTGCAGTCGCCGTTTGTATGAAAGTCGAAGCCATTGAACTTGGCATGCCACTCGACTGCGTTATCGGCCAAACCTGCATGGTTCAGAACTACGTCGATGCGGACCCCGGTGAAGGGGCAAAAGATTTTGAGTGCGGCCCCCTTGCCTACGATAATCATCAAGGCACAGACTTTCGTCTGTTGAGCCGCAGCGAGATTTCGAAAGGGTTTGAAGCGATCGCGACCGCACCCGGACGCATCATCAGCACAATCGACAATCAACCCGATCACCACTTTCGCGATGCTCAGGACGACCCGTTCGGATGCGGTAATGCCGTTATGATCGATCATGGTGATGGCTGGGTTTCACAGTATTGCCATCTTGCCAAAGGCAGCTTGAAAGTCTCCCGGACCCAGATGGTCAAGAAAGGACAACCACTCGGGTATGTCGGGTCATCAGGCGGAACGGATTTTCCCCATCTTCACTATGCGATCCGCAGATTCGGCGCTGTTATAAATCCCTTCACAGGTGTTAGCCCGACCGGGTGCGAGGCAGCCAAAGCAAAACCACTCTGGGATCCCGCGCTCGAGCTTGAGTATGTGCCCAGTGCGGTCTTCGGGTATGGCGTCAGCGGGGTTTTTCCATCACTCGAGATCGTGAAAAACGATCACGGCCAACTTACCCCGCCTAAAGGAAAGATCGATCCGTTCTATATATGGCTGCATGTCCTGGGAATCCGCGAGAGCGATTCTGTCCGGATGATCGCCTTTGGACCGGATGGAAAGCCGTTTGCCAGCGAATTGTTTAAGCCGGGCGAAAACAAGACAATCTACCTCGTGAATATTGGTGTTGCCCCCGAAGATCTGGACGTGGAAGAGTGGCCGGAGGGAGAATACACCGCTCGCATTACAATTTACGATCAAGGCGAAGAAATATTAAGTGAAGATATTAAATTTTCACTGCCTCAAGCGAAAACATAGGCATATGCGGAAACGGTAATCGCGAGCACAGTCAATGCAAATGCAACGATCAGCGACAAGCGTAACAGCCTGAGAGAAACCAGAAAAAACGTTGTTGCACCAACAACTTGTGCAGCACGCCCTAAGACCCCCTCGGCCATCTCTGGCAATAAGGACCGGAACGCGCCTCCACCCATGTATCGCTGGATCTCAGCTGGTAACTGCCAGCCCAGATACGCGGACAAACCCAAGCCGATCGCACCAAAAACGATAATGATAATCCCGCGATCAGGGCGCTCAAAGAACGACATGGGCCGGAGATCCTCGTTCATTACGGTGGCCAGCTCTCTCCAATCAAAAATGCGAAATGAGTAAACAATAACAGCTGCAAGAATACAGAACCCCAGATATGCAGCCATTGCGACATCCGGCGTGATTGGAAATGGCATACTGCGCCCCCCATAAAATGGCACTAAGAATTGTACCATTTTATAACAAAAGACGCA
>CALDZQ010000103.1 GCA_937944035.1 uncultured Neomegalonema sp.
TGGCGGCCATAGCGCGAGGTATACACTCGATCCCATCCCGAACTCGGCCGTTAAGACCCGCTGCGCCAATGATACTCTGCCTTAAGGCACGGGAAAGTAGGTCGCCGCCAGACTAATAAAGACTGGTTATACCGTCAAAAACAGCTCTCTCAACGATGAAACAAACACAACAAAACACGCCCCGCTATCATAAGCGGGGCTTTGTTTTGTCTTATCTCCAGCGAAGTGGTCTGTGATAAGCCCCGCATCACTCGTAGAACTTTCCCGCAAAAACGATCTGTGCAGCACGCTGCCAGGGATGGTGCTTTGGTTAATACCAGTCCGCGCCCACGCTGTCGCAGCCTCCAAAAAAGCATCAATTGTGGTGTTTTCCCAACCGTTTGCGGCAGCAGCATAAGAAGGTGAGGGGTGCTTCGCCTCCCGGATTTTGCTGTCCCCGAAATCCAAACGCAGCTGCTCCAGAAATGCGATGAACGATGTTTCATCGCAGACTGCGTCACATAGTTTATATAAATCAATATCTTGTTTCATGAGGTCTCCGCCTTTGCCTCATACGCTTGGCCGTTCCGAGCCTCCTACGCGGTTTCCTCGAACAATTCGCGCCCGATCAGCATCCGCCGCACCTCCTGTGTGCCGGCGCCGATCTCGTAAAGTTTCGCATCGCGCAGCAGGCGGCCGGTCGGATAGTCGTTGATATACCCGTTGCCACCCAAAGATTGAATGGCCTCCAGCGCACATTGTGTTGCTTGGGTCGAGGCATAGAGCAGGCATCCGGCGGCGTCCTGCCGCGTCGTCTCGCCCCGGTCACAGGCGGCGGCCACGGCATAGGTGTAGGCGCGGCACGCGTTCATCGCCGTGTACATATCCGCGATCTTACCCTGCATCAGCTGGAACGTGCCAATCGGTTTGCCGAACTGCTCGCGCTCATGCACATACGGCATCACCACGTCCATACAGGCCGCCATGATCCCCAGCGGCCCACCTGCCAGCACCACCCGCTCGTAGTCCAGCCCGCTCATCAGCACGTTGACGCCCTTGCCCTCTTCGCCAAGCACGTTCTCGTAAGGCACTTCGCAATCTTCAAACACCAACTCACAAGTGTTCGAGCCGCGCATCCCCAGTTTGTCGAGTTTCTGCGCTGTCGAAAATCCGGTCATGCCGCGCTCAATAAGAAACGCTGTGATCCCGCGCGATCCCGCATCCGGGTCGGTCTTCGCATAAACCACCAGCGTCTCGGCATCCGGCCCGTTGGTGATCCACATTTTCGTACCGTTGAGGATAAAACGGTCATTGCGCTTTTCCGCGTGCAGCTTCATCGAGACAACGTCCGACCCCGCTCCCGGCTCGCTCATCGCCAGCGATCCGACATGCGCGCCGGAGATCAGCTTGGGCAGGTATTTCGCCCGCTGTTCCGCATTGCCGTTGCGGCGGATCTGATTGACGCACAGGTTCGAGTGCGCGCCATAGCTCAGGCCCACGGAGGCGGAGGCCCGGCTGATCTCCTCAACCGCGACGCAATGGGCCAGATACCCCATGCCCGCGCCGCCGTCTTCTTCGGAAACGGTAATCCCGTGTAAGCCGAGCGCGCCCATCTCTTCCCATAATTCGGATGGAAAATCATTGGAGCGGTCAATCTCCGCCGCCATCGGCGCAATGCGCTCCTGGGCGAATTTATGCACCATGTCCCGCAGGGCTTCGATTTCCTCACCAAGCGCGAAATTCATACTGGCGTTGAACATGGGAACCTTTCGTTGCACTCAGTCGCGATCACGATTGTTGCGGCTGAGTATAGATTGATCGCGGCTGCCGAGTCACGGTTTTGGCGCGTTTTCCGGTTCGGAGAACCGCGTCGGCTTGCCCTGAAACCGCTTCAGGGGGCGGATGCGCACACGGCTGATCTGATGTTTGACGCGCTTGACGATGTCAAAGCGGAAATCGTGGAATACAAAGCTCTGCCCCTCAAACGGGATCGCCTGCGCTTCGTGGATGATAAGACCGGCCACCGTGGTCGCCTCATCATCGGGCATTGACCAGTCGAAATAACGGTTCAAATCGCGGATTGTGACGCTGCCGTCGACAAGGAACGAGCCGTCCGCTTCGCGCGTCACGCCTTCGGCGTCCAGGTCATGTTCATCACTGATTTCGCCGACGATCTCTTCAAGAATGTCTTCCAGCGTGATGAGGCCTTGCAAATCCCCGTATTCATCCACCACCAGCGCAAAGTGCCGTTTGCGGGTCAGGAAGGCTTTCAGCTGATCGGCCAGCGTCGTTGTGTCGGGCACGAACCACGGTTTCATCGCCAGATCGCTGACATTCAGGCTGCCGATGTCCGCTGTGCTTGCGGCATCGCCTGACAGCTTGGCATAAAATTCCCGCAGCAGGTCTTTGGCATGGATGACCCCGATAATGTTTTCAGGGTTGTCGCGCCACAGCGGAATGCGGGTGTACGGGCTTTCGACCACGCTTTCGACCAGTTGCGCCGCCGGATCATCCGCGTTCAGCGTCATGATATTGCGCCGGTGCATCATCACTTCGGAGACTTCCCGATGCGCCAGATCAAGCGCGCCGACGAGGCGGTCACGGTCGCTTTTGACAACCCCGCCCTCGAAATGGTGCAGGTCAATCGCGCCCCGGATTTCGTCATGCGCCTCACGCGAAAGCACCCGTGCGCCCTTCTCCAACTCCACACCGACAAGGCGCAGCGTCCGGCGCACAATCCACTGCACCGCCTGCACGAGCGGGTAGGTGACGCGGACGAGGACGCCCAACGGCCGCGCAACGGCCAGCGATGTGGTCTCCGCATTGGTGAAGGCGTAGGTCTTGGGCAACACCTCGGCGAAAATCATCACCAGAACCGTCATCACCAGCGTCGCAATGGCCACGCCCGGCTCGCCAAACAACGAAATCGCCAGGCTGGTGGCCAGCGATGCGGCAAGGATATTGACGAGGTTGTTGCCAACCAGAATCGCTCCGATCAACGTCTCGCCATCATCGGTCAGATCAATGGCTTTTTGCGCATTTGCCGATCCCTGATCCGCCAATCGGCGAAGCTTTGCACGGCTGACGGCGGTCAGCGCGGTTTCAGAGCCGGAAAAGCAGGCGGACATAACCAGCAGGCACAGGATGCCGGCCGCAATCCACAGACTCGCCCCCCCGGAGGCGGCGGTTTCCACAGCTTGTTGCACGGTTGGATCAACGATGGCGTCAGACATTGCGGGCGGTTTGCCTTGTTTGATGGTGCGTTTCACCGCATGACATAGGCGTATAGCTGACGGGAGCAATTTTGAGGAACAAAATTGCGTAAGATCAGCGTAAAACCAGCGACGTGTAGCCTGTTCGCAAGAGCCAAAATCCGGCGAAAAGTCTATATCGGAAGATAAAGCACCATTCTTGAGGAGCCTTGCCTCGTGGATTTACACCGCAATCATAGCGCTCTCGGCCGTTTAGAGGGGCCGATCCTGTTGTTCGGCGGCCCGTATTCCAATCGCCACGCCACCCAAGCCGTCTTGGATTTGGGCTTTCCGGCGGCGCGGATGATTTGTACGGGCGATGTCTGCGCCTATTGTGCCGATCCGTTGGAAACCGCGCGGCTGGTAATGGCGGCGGGTTGTCCGGTGGTGGCGGGCAACTGTGAGGATTCACTGGGCAATCGCCGCGAGGATTGCGGCTGCGGGTTTGAGGAGGGCGTCGCCTGCGACCTGCTCGCCGGGCAATGGTTCGCCCATGCGGACCGGTTGCTGGACGATGCCGCCCGCGATTGGATGCTGCGCTGTCCGGATGTAATCTCGTTCGAGGCTTACGGAAAACGCTATGCCGTCATCCACGGCGGCGCGTCGGCAGTGAACCGCTTTGTCTGGCCGACGGAAGCGGATGCCGTTTTGGCGTCGGAAATCGCTTTGATCGAAGCGGCGCTTGGCCCCGTGGATGGCGTGATATCGGGTCATACGGGCATGGCCTTCGAGCGGCGGCTTCAGATGCCCACAGGCGAAAAACACTGGATCAATGCGGGCGCCATCGGTTTGCCCGCCCATGACGGCGACCCCCGCACCAGCTATGCGGTGCTTGATGAAAGCGGTGTCCGGTTCGAGCGTCTCAGCTATGACCATGAAGCCGCTGCGGCGGCAATGCGCGACGCGGGTTTACGCGCGGGCTATGACCGCAGCCTTTTGTCCGGCTGGTGGCCGAGTGAGGAGAGTTTCCCTGTCGAAATGCGGCAGGGGATCACATCTTTGGATGGGGCTTAGAGTATCCGTTATGCGCAAGGCTGATTATTTGTCCATTCGCGGTTATCTCTGACGAGTGCGTTAGCGAGTGTAATGAGTTTACGCATAGCGGCTGTGATTGCGACTTTGGGCGGTTTTCCCGCTTTGATGTGACGAT
>CALDZQ010000104.1 GCA_937944035.1 uncultured Neomegalonema sp.
CTCGAAACAGACGGCGAAATCCTCAATCGTGCAGGCTTGCCCGTCATGGCGGTCGAAATACAGATCCAGCGCCTTGCGATACGTCTCCGCCCCGACCAGCGTGTGCAGCATCCGCACCACCTCGGCCCCTTTTTCATAGACTGTGGCGGTGTAGAAGTTGTTGATCTCAATATACTCTTCAGGCCGCACCGGATGCGCCAGCGGCCCGTTATCCTCACGGAATTGCCGCGCGCGCAGCATCCCGACTTCCTTGATCCGCAACACTTCGGGCGAGCGCATATCCTCGGAAAATTGCTGATCGCGAAAGACCGTCAGTCCCTCTTTCAGACACAGTTGGAACCACTCGCGGCAGGTGATGCGGTTGCCGGTCCAGTTATGGAAATACTCATGCGCAATCACGCTCTCGATGGCCAGATAGTTGCCATCCGTTGCCGTTTCCGGCGAGGCCAGCACCAGCCGCGTATTGAAGATATTCAGCCCCTTATTCTCCATCGCGCCCATGTTGAAATCATCAACGGCGACGATCATGAACAGCGGCAGGTCATACTCGCGCCCATAGGCTTCCTCGTCCCAGCGCATCGAGCGTTTCAACGCATCCATCGCGTAGTCGCACTTGTCCTCGTCACCGGGCCGGACAAAGATTTGCAAGTCCACATGCTTGCCGGACGCGGTGGTGAAGTCATCCTCCAGCACCCGCAAATCCCCCGCGACCAGCGCGAACAGGTAGGCCGGTTTCGGATGCGGATCATGCCAGCTTGCCCAGTGCCGCCCCTCCGGCAAATCGCCTTTGCCCGTCGGTTCCCCGTTCGACAGCAGGATCGGGTGGCTGTTTTTATCCGCCTCCATCCGCACAGTATACGTCGTCATCACATCGGGGCGGTCGGGGAAGTAGGTGATCTTGCGAAACCCCTCGGCCTCGCACTGGGTGCAGAACATCCCGCCGGAGGTATACAGCCCCTCCAACGCCTTGTTCTGCGCCGGATTAATCTCGACCTCGCCCTCCCACACGAACGCCTCACCGGGCAGCAGGCTGGCCGGAACCCGCAAGCCGCTTTTGGTGATATGCAGGTCGTTCGGATCAAGTTTTTTGCCGTCCACGGACGCGGAAATCAGCTTGAGCAACTCGCCATCCATGCGCAGATCACGCGACGCATCCTTCGCCCGATCCGGGTTCAGCCGGAACGCGATTTTCGAGACAACCCGCGTGTCGGTCTGATGAAGATCAAACGCCAGCTCGACCGAGTCGATCAGGTACACAGGCGGCGTATAATCCGCGAGGCGGATGGACGAGTGTTGAACGGCTGTATCAGGGCGCATATTGGGCCTTTGGTTTTAGGCGCGAGAGCTGCGCCGGAATTTCATTCACCGCTGCCCGGACGCGAGCGGCTGATTTGGCGGCTGAGCAAAATCACCGGGATCAACCCCACCGCCACAATCGCCAGCGATGGCGTCGATGCCTGTAACAGCCGCTCATCTTCGGCCAAGCGATAAGCCTGTACGGCCAACGTGTCAAAGTTGAAGGGCCGCATAATCAGGGTTGCGGGCAGTTCCTTCATGACATCGACAAAAACGATTAACGCCGCCGTCAGCAATCCGCCCTTCACCAGCGGCACATGCACCGACAACAGCGTCCCCGCCGCCGTCCGCCCCAGCGCCCGCGCGGCATGATCCATCGAGGGCGTCACCTTCTCCAGACTGGCCTCAACCGTCTGCAAAGCAACCGACATAAACCGCACAACATAGGCATAGAGCAGCGCCGCAATCGTGCCCGTCAGCAGCAATCCGGTCGAAAACCCGAACCAATTCCGCGCAAAGCTGTCAATCGCATTGTCCAGCACCCCCAGCGGCAGCAGCAACCCGACCGCGATCACCGATCCGGGTACGGCATAGCCCAGCGACGCAATCGTGTTCGCTTGCCGTGTCGTGGCATTGCGCGTCGTCCGCGCGGCATAGGCGAGGAAAATCGCGAGCGCGACGGTTATAAATGCCCCCGCTGCGGCGAGGATCAGCGAGTTTGTGGCAAAGGCAATATACCGCGCCCCGAACAGGCTGTGCCCGCCCACCCAACTCATCCGCCCCAGCACGATCAGCGGCAGGGCGAAGCCGAAAATCGTCGGCACGGCGCAAAAGACCATCGCCGCCCATGCCTGCCAGCCGGACAGCGTGTATTGCGGCAATTCCTGATATTTCTTCCCCGCCGGATGATACTTCGCCGCCCTGCGCTGCGTGCGCTCCAGCGTCAGCAGCACCAGCACAAACATCAGCAAACACGCCGACAACTGCGCCGCCGCCACGTGGTCGCCCATCAAGATCCACGAGCGGTAAACCCCGGTCGCAAAGGTCGAGACCCCGAAATGCGAGACGGTCCCGAAATCCGCCAGCGTCTCCATCAGCACCAGCGCGATCCCCGTCACAATCGCGGGGCGGGCCATCGGCACAGCAACCCGCGCAAAGGAATCCCACGGCCCGTGCCCCAGCGTCCGCGAGACCTCGAACGCCACCACCGATTGCTGCAAAAACGCGGCGCGGGCCAGCAGATAGACATACGGATACAGCACCAGCGTCAGCATCATCCCCGCCCCGCCCAGCGAGCGGATCTCCGGGAACCAATAATCGCGCGGCCCCAGATCAAAAACACTGCGCAGCGTCGCCTGCACAATGCCGGGATGATCGAGCAAATTCGTGTACGCATAGGCCAGCACATAAGCCGGAAAGGCGAGCGGCAGCGCCAGCGTCCACTCCATAATGCGCTTGCCCGGAAACACGCACATTGTCACCAGCCAGGCCGAGCCAACGCCGATTACCGCCGTGCCGATCCCCACAATCAGGGCCAGTTGCAAAGTGTTGAGAGAGTACAATAACAGCCGCGTTTCAAAGATATGCGCAAACGCCCCGTCGCCGGTTTTGAACACGGATGCGAGCACCGCCAAAATCGGTGTGGCAATAAATCCGGCAATCAGCACGGCCATCACCACAAGCACGCGCGCGCGCCAAGACACCGATTGCTTCTGCACGACCACCGCGTCCGTCATATCGCCTCCAAGTCAATGTGTTGGGTGCATGATTTCAGACGTAAGGGCAATCAGATATATTGGCGCAGGGTTTCGCGGACGGGTCTCCGCCTCACGGGTTTCCCACAAAGCGCCTGCGATAAAAAATGTCATACTCCGCGCAGGCGGAGTATCCAGCCTCGCTTCTTGAAAGACGACTTCTGAATTAATAGGGTCCTGCTTCGCAAACGCCGCCCGCACTTCCCCACCACGCGGAGGCCGTCATGTCACATAGAGTTTCGAGTCAGGCTCTTAACGGGACGGTGAGAAAAACGGCGTTACAACCAGCTGCCATACTGCATTCACAGGCTATGAAATCGCGATGCCCCCGATCCCGTGGCCACTGGAATATGAGGAGGCCGGGCATGGCTGAGGATGAGCTTCGCGAACCGACGCGGGACGAGATCGACGCGCTGCTTCATCGGCACCGATGGCCCGCCCTGAATCTGCTGACGACGCAGATGCAGGGGGTTCCGGGCCTGCCGGGCTGTCGGATAAGCGGCAGGCCGAACCTGCCGCCGGAGATCGAATGGCCGTGGTATCGCTCGAACGAGCACAGGGGGTTCGATGCGATTGATATGCAAGAGGGGCCGAACTAGAATGTTTCTGCTGCTACGGGCAAGCTCGCTTTGTAATATTG
>CALDZQ010000105.1 GCA_937944035.1 uncultured Neomegalonema sp.
TTGCCGACCTTCTCCATAAAGCCCGGCCAGTTCGTGCCGAACTGAAAGCTCATCGTGATGCCCGACACAACGCCGAGGCCAAAGCTGAGCGCGAAGACCTTCACCCAATAACGATAAGCCGCCATCCAGCGGTCATCGCCCGTCGCGTTGAAGCGCAGGCGGAAGAACAACAGCACCCAGCCGAGCGCGATTGTGATCGTCGGGAACAGGATATGGAACGAGATATTCGCCGCAAACTGAATGCGCGAAAGGATAAGGGTGTCCATCATTTCCATCGGTTAGGCTTCCTTTCCTGCGGTGGTCTTGTCATAGGATTTGCGGCGACCGACGAGGGAGAGGATGTCGGCCTTTCCGGCGAATTTTTGTATCTTTGCGCCCAGTGCGAGAAGCTGTTTGAGGCGCTCTGTCTCCAGCTTGTTCATATCGTCGTACCAACCTGTCAGCAGCTCGATCAGTTCCCGCAATTCGGACAGCCGTTCATGGGCGTGGCGGTCTGATGCACTATCGGGCGTTTGCATCTCCAGCTCGCGCAGTTTGCTGAGAGTCGGGTCGATCTCGCGCTTTTTGCGTTCAGCGACGAGAATACGCACAATTTCCCACAGGTCTTCGGGCGTCGTGAAGTAATCGCGGCGGTCGTCCGGCAGGTGTTTCAACCGCACCAGGCTCCACGCCTGCAATTCCTTCAATCCCATCGAGATGTTTGAGCGGGAAAACCCCAGTTTTTCAACGATTTGCTCGGCGTTAAGCGGCTGGTCGCTGAGGAACAGCACCGCATAGATCTGCCCGACCGTGCGGTTGATGCCCCAGCGTGACCCCATCTCGCCGAAATGGAGGACAAATTCCTGTTGTATCGATGACAGATTCACAGCCGCCCCACGCGATTTGTGTAATTTCAGTATTTTCTGAAACAGCATGTGTTGTCGAAATGCCGGGTTTCAACACGATGCGTGGGGATGTCGCAGGTCCATGCGCGGCGGACGCGATCCAAGACGAAGTTTATAGCGATTTGCGATAAACCTGAACCATGTTTTACGCCAAGAGCTGCGCGAAACACGGCACTTGGTGATTAAGAATAATCGCAATTCTCTTTAACGCTTTAACAGGTCGCTGAAAAACTGTTTGGCAGTTTGTGACAGGGGTCATTCCGGCGCGCCCAGCATGGCGGATCTGCTGTCTGAGCGGAATTCCCGGCGGTAGATCATCAGCACCACCGCCGTCGATGCCGCGATCAGGGCCAGCGGGCCGATCAGAAAAGCCAGTGAGCCGAGGGTGAAATACAGCCCGCGCAATCCCCGCGCAAAACTGCGCGCCGCCAAACCGTTTACACGGGCGGCGGTGCGCGCGGCCTCGTCAATCTCCGCTTCGCGCGCCGGGTCCCAATCCGGTGTCGAGCCGATCAAGACCGCGCAGTACCCGAACAGGCGCTGCGCCCAGGCGAATTTCAGGAAGGCATAAGCGATCATAATAACGGGGGCGAACAGCCTGATCCGGAACGCGTCCGGTCCCTCAGGATGCGAAAAAGGCAGAACATCAGCCACTTCGGACAGGCGCTCGGCCTGGCCCATAACCGCCAGCAATCCGCCGAGGCTGACGAGGGCGGTGGAGGCAAAAAAGCTGGAACTTTGCTGCAACCCGCTGAGCAACGCGCCATCGAGAATGCGCACCTCGCGCCGGGCCATCTGGTGCATCCACGCATAGCGGCGTTCTTGCATGATCCGGCTGGCACTGGGGTTGGAATCCGGGCTGTTATCCACGTACCAACTGATGCCCAGCAAAACGGCCAGCAGCCAGATCACCGCGAGCAGGTCCAGCATGGTCAGATCAACGACATGGGGCATGGCGGGCGTGTCATCCGGTTTCGGCTGTTGTGTCATGCCTTACACCAGCGCACCACGCGGGGCGCAACCCCGCTGCGACGATTTTTGACGGTGCGGTTGGTTGAGTATAGGCTAGAAAGAGCTACCCTACGGAAGTAACCCCCCGCTATTTGGAGAGAATGATGATTGAGATGCCCGTCCCGAACGGAGAGATCATTGCCAAGCGGGGCCGGATTGCCCAGCGGTTCAAAGCGGTTCTTCCCGCTGAACAAGTGATTGAAAGCCTTGAAGAACTCAAAGCCTACGAATGCGACGCGCTCAGCGCCTATCGTCAGCCGCCGATGCTGGTGGTGCTGCCCGATACGACCGAGCAGGTGGCCGCGATTGTGAAGATTTGCCGCGAGGAGGGCGCGCCGATTATCCCGCGCGGCTCCGGCACATCGCTGGCGGGTGGTTCGCTGCCGACGGCGGATTCGGTCGTGTTGGGCATGGCGCGCATGAACAAGGTGCTCGAAGCCGACTACGAAAACCGCGTGATCCGCGTGCAAACCGGCATTACCAACCTCGCCGTCACAGGCGCGGTACAGCCGGACGGATTTTTCTACGCCCCTGATCCGTCATCGCAGCTTGCCTGTGCCATCGGTGGCAATATCGCGATGAACTCAGGCGGGGCGCATTGCCTGAAATACGGGGTCACGACGAATAATCTGCAAGGGGTGCGGATGGTGACGGCTGACGGGGAAATCCTCGAATTCGGCGGCGCTTATCTGGATGCGGGCGGGTACGATTTCCTTGGTCTGATCTGCGGCTCTGAAGGGCAGTTGGGCATCTGTACCGAGGCGACGCTGAAGCTGATCCCCAATGCCGAGGGCGCGCGGCCCATGTTGTTCGGCTTTGAGACCAACGAGGTCGCGGGCGCTGCGGTGGCGGCGATTATCAAGGCGGGCCTGTGCCCTGTGGCGCTTGAGTTTATGGACAAACCCGCGATCATCGTCAGCGAAAATTTCGCCAAAGCGGGTTATCCGATGGATGTTGAGGCGCTGCTGATCGTTGAGGTCGAAGGCTCCGAAGACGAGATCGAGGAGCAGTTGAACCGGATCGAGGCGGTTGTCGCGCCATTCAACCCGCACACGGTCAAGCGCAGCGCGAATGATATTGAGAGCGCGAAAATCTGGGCGGGCCGCAAGGCCGCGTTCGGGGCGATCGGGCAGTTGGCGGATTACATATGTCTTGACGGCTGTGTCCCGCTGGCGCAACTGCCCAAGGTTCTCAGCGAGACGGCGCGGTTGGCGGAGGGCTATGGCCTGAAAGTCGCGAACGTGTTCCACGCGGGTGACGGAAACCTGCACCCGCTGATTATGTACGACGCCAACGACCCCGATAGCGCCCACAAGGCCGAGGAACTGGGCGCGGACCTGCTGCGCCTGTGCGTCGAAATGGATGGCTGCCTGACGGGCGAGCATGGTGTTGGCATCGAAAAGCGCGAGCTGATGCTGGTGCAATTCACCGAGCGCGAGTTGCTGCAACAGATGGCGATCAAGGACGTGTTTGACCCCGCGTGGATGCTGAACCCCGCCAAAGTGTTCCCGCTGTCCGTCTCCGCGCCGCATATTGATGATTTGAAAGCCGCATGAATACTGAAGCAGACATTGCCGAAGCGATCCGGTCCGCCGCCGCATCCTCCACGCCGCTTGAGATCGTTGGCGGTGGCACACGCCGGGCGCTGGGCCGTCCCGTACAGGCCGCGCAAACATTGTCGATGGCCGCGCTGAACGGTGTGACGCTGTATGAGCCGGGTGAGCTGACGCTGGTGGCGCAAGCGGGGATGACGATTTCTGCGCTGAACGACTTGCTGGATGGCGAGAACCAGCAACTGACCTTCGAGCCGCCGGATCACCGCGCTTTGCTTGGCTCGAAGGGTGAACCGACGCTGGGCGGGGCCGTCGCTGTCGCCGCGTCCGGCCCGCGCCGTCTGCGCATGGGATCATGCCGCGATGCGTTGCTGGGTGTGCGCTATGTCAACGGTCAGGGCGAGGTGCTGCGCGCGGGCGGGCGGGTGATGAAGAACGTCACCGGCTACGACATTCCGAAACTGATGTGCGGTGCATACGGGACGCTGGGCGCGATCACGGAAGTAGGCATCAAGGTGATGCCGAAGGCCGAAGTGGTGCGGACGCTGGTGGTGTCGGGCCTGAGCGATACGGATGCGGTCTCCGCAATGTCCGACGCCCTGCGCACCCCGCTCGATGTCAGCGCCGCCGCGCATCTGCCCGCGAGCGTATCGAAAGAGCTGGGCTTTAATGATGCGGCGACGCTGCTGCGCATTGAGGGGTTTGAGGCGCAAGCGACCTATCGCGGCGAGCGGCTGGTCGAGGTGTTGGCGTCGTTCGGGGCTGTAGAGGCCATCGACAGCAATCCGTGGCCTGCTATTCGTGACGTGATGATGTTCGCGGGTGATGATCGGGCGGTTTGGCGTGTCTCGATGAAGCCCTCAGATGCGCCGCTGCTGGTGCAGGATCTGCGCGAGCAGATGGATGTCGAGGCGTTCTACGACTGGGGCGGCGGGCTGGTGTGGCTGGCCTGTGTGCAGGGCAAGGACGCGGGCGAGGCGGTGATCCGCCGCACGTTGGCTGGGTTTGGCGGCCACGCAACCCTGATCCGCGCCAACGACACCATCCGCACCGCCGTACCGGTATTCGAGCCGGAAGTAGCGCAGATTGCGGCATTGAGCGCGGGGCTGAAGGCGCGGTTCGATCCGGCGGGTGTGCTGAATCCGGGACGGATGCGGGGATGACTT
>CALDZQ010000106.1 GCA_937944035.1 uncultured Neomegalonema sp.
CGATCACCGGAAAGCCCCAAAGAATCGAACAACAGCGCCAGAACGCGCAGCAATGCCGCCAAATTGCGCTCCCGTGCCAGTGTCCAATCCATATCGCCCGTCATCCTTGTGTTAAAAACAGGAGTCGAACGTAACGGAACAAATTAAGATTTGTCAAGCGCGCGACGTATTTTCACGGCGACAAAGCACGCTTATAAAACGGCGCGCGCCTGCTCTTAAACCAATACGGCGTCTTCTCCGCCCACACCGCCCAAGCCGGATTGCGATGCAATTCCCGCCATGCCAGCCGCCCCGCCTCCGGGTCATTGAACCGGTCACAGCGTGTTTTTGAGAGCAGGATCAGGCGGTGCAACAACTCCCCGACCCGCGCGTCCCCGCCAATCCCGATCCGCGCCAGCAAGCGCTTCCATCGCGTATTCTCCGCTGCTGCCATCCGCGCCGCCCGCCGCAAAAACAGCTCAGGCGCGGGGGGCAGCGCCGCGATGCGGGCCAACTCAACGGGATCAATAACATCGGGAACACCCTCCACCCGCCGCCAACGCGGCAGCGCAAGCCGTGGTCTCTCCACATCATTGAGGGACCAGCCGCTCCAAACCCGGTTCGCCAGCTGCGCACGCGCATCGTGATCGACCACAATATTGCACCAGAAATACCCACTATACGCGGCCTTCCCATTCCACCGGATATTCAGGTCATCTTTGGCGTCGATAAGCATCAGCAGGGCCAGCTGTTCGCGCTCCGACGCAGGCGCTGTCAACAGCGTGTTGGCGGCAAATCCCACCATGCCATCGCCGCCTTGTAATATCCGTAAGGCCCGCTCTTGCAGTGCCCAATCCTCCAACGCAAAGCCGCGCACAAAAACAATCCCCGCCATCCGCTCCCGCGCCGTCATCTGCCCCGGCGTGTCACGTAAAGGCTTCAGTTTCGATGTGATATAAAGCAACGCTTCCGACGAAAACGCATCGATGAAATTCCAAGCACCATAAATATCGGCCCTGCCGTTCCTGCCGGTGAAATGCTTGGGCAGCCGCCCGCCATGCGCATTCATCCCGTCGGTGAATTCGTCCAGCGTTTGCGCCGTCAACCAGTGATAATCTTGCTTGAGCCAATGCGCCCGATTGAGCAAATCGACCGGCGCCGCACGACCTGAGGAGAAAATCACCAGATAGGCCGCCGCCCGCTCTTTCAAATATCGGTCCTCAAACGGTGGAATCTGCTCATCCAGCAACTTCAGCACTCTGGGCCAATAGCGCGCCCGATCCCGCGTTATCATCAGGCGCAGCGCATGAAACCGCATCGGCGCATAGGCCAGCGTTTCCGCCCGATCGGCCACACAATGCCGCACACGCTGATGCAGCGCCTCAAACCGCTCGATCAGCGCGTCCGCCCGCTCATGCAACGGGTGCATCCGCGCATAGGCCAGCACACCCCACAGCAGATCACCCCGCTCCTCCCACCGCGCCAACGCATCATCCGTGACGGCACGGTAGCCGTCCTTATCATGCGCCCAAGGGTCGTAAGTCGCCCAACTCGTCAGTAACGTAACGTAGGGATTCGAACGCCGTCTGCTGTGTGCCCGATGCCAATGATCCGACGCGGCCATTCCTTGCAGCCACCGCGCGAGATCAAGATCACGCCACTCCTCATCCCCATCCAGCCACCAATCCGCATCGTTCCGTCTGTTTCGGTTTGAGCGCAGGTGACGCTGAATCAAATCGACCATCAACTCCGACGAATGATACGCATCACCATCCCGTTCGTGACTGTATGTCTGCAATGCGGCGAAGAAATCGGTATGCCGGAACTCGTCTAGCGCTGCATCATCCGGTGGTGTCTCACGAAACCGCCAGTAATAGTGCAATTCGGCAATACTATCCCCGAAGAAAGACGGCACATAGTCGTGTATCCAGCTGTCAATCTTCCCCCCAAAGCCCGGCACTTGCCGCAACAACGTATCTCGCGCGGCCTGCCCGCTGTCGCTGCAATCCGCCTTAGCGGGGGCGCTGCCCAACATCACCAACATCATCGCGCATGTAAGCATTCTTTTCATCCCGCTCAGGTTAGCCTTTAAAACCGCGCCCCGCACCCCCATTGTAAGCTGAACAAAAACCCACCGAGAGCCAGCATGAGCCGCAATCCCAAGGTCATCATCGTCGATACCCGCAACGCCTCCGGCTACGAGCGCGACCAGATTCGCGAGATTGCCGAGTGGAAAGGCCGCGCGCCGTCCAAAGTCGCGCTCTGGCTGGGCCGTGCCGCCGCGCCGCTCGACAAGGCCATCCGCTCCGCCCTCACCGAGGAGACGGTCGAAAACGCGCTGGCCGAGGCCAACCGCCTCGCCGGAAAAATGATCGGCGAGGCCGGAACCGAGCCTGTGCCGGACCTTGAGACCGCCGACCGGAACGCGGTTCAAAGCCGCAACTGGGCCGTCGGCTACGCCGCTGCGGGAGGGGCGGGCGCGGGCGCTGCGGGCCTTGCCGGTCTCGTGATCGACATCCCCTTCACCGTCACAATGGCCCTGCGCGCCATCCGCCGCATCGGCGCGGATTACGGCTATCGCGACGCGGCCGAGAGCGAGTTCGCCATGCGCGTCCTCGCCATCGCCGCCGCCAACTCCCCGGACGATAAAGACGCTGCCATCGCCTTTATCGAGAGCGAGATCGAGGGCGAAACCGACACCCACGCCGCCTCCCGCGCCACCGTCGCCAAGGAAGGCGCGATCTTCGCCACGCGCAGCATTGCCGCATCCCTCGCCCGCAACCTCGCCGGACGCAAAGCCGCTCAGGCCATCCCCATCGTCGGCGCGGCCATCGGCGCCGCCGCTTCGGCCGCGTTTCTGGAGGATGTCTGCACCGCCGCCCGCCGCCTCTATCAGGAGCGTTTTCTGCGCGACCGCGCCATTCTCGACACCGCCATCGCATAAATTTCGACATTGTTCTCTTTTGTTCTTGCTAAAAGAGAACAATGTCGATACGAACGGGTTATTAACGAAATGATTGCCCCGTAGCGATGCGCGTGGAATAAGGAGGTCATAATGAGCGAAGCAGCTCTCCGCCTGGTCGAGAAAGACGAAATGGACAAGGAAAAAGCGCTTGAATCCGCGCTGACACAAATCGAGCGCGCCTTCGGCAAAGGCTCCATCATGCGACTGGGCCAACGCGACGCCGCATTGGACGTTGAGGCGGTCTCAACCGGCTCCATCGGCCTCGACATCGCACTGGGAATCGGCGGCCTGCCGAAAGGCCGGATCATCGAGATTTACGGGCCGGAAAGCTCCGGTAAAACCACCCTCGCGCTGCACGTGATTGCCGAGGCGCAAAAAAGCGGCGGCATCTGTGCCTTCGTCGATGCCGAGCACGCCCTCGACCCGAAATACGCCCGCAATCTGGGTGTGAATCTCGACGAGTTGCTGATTTCACAGCCCGATGCGGGTGAGCAGGCGCTGGAAATTACCGACACACTGGTCCGCTCCGGCGCGATCTCGGTCGTCGTGGTCGACTCCGTCGCCGCCCTGACCCCGAAAGCCGAACTTGAGGGCGACATGGGCGACCACCAGGTCGGCGCGCAAGCCCGCCTGATGAGCCAGGCCATGCGCAAACTGACCGGCTCGATCAGCCGCTCGAAATGCATGGTGATCTTCATCAACCAGATCCGCATGAAGATCGGCGTGATGTTCGGCAGCCCGGAGACCACTTCCGGCGGCAACGCCCTGAAGTTCTACTCCTCCGTCCGTCTCGACATCCGCCGCATCGGCGCGATCAAGGACCGTGACGAGGTTGTCGGCAACCAGACCCGCGTTAAAGTCATCAAAAACAAAGTCGCCCCGCCCTTCCGTCAGGTCGAATTCGACATCATGTATGGTGAAGGCGTCTCGAAAACGGGCGAATTGATCGATCTCGGTGTCAAAGCCGGCATTATCGACAAGTCCGGCTCGTGGTTCTCCTACGGCGATCAACGCATCGGGCAAGGCCGCGAAAACGCCAAGGCGTATATGCGCGACAATCCCGAAACGATGGCCGAAATCGAGGGACTGATCCGCAAATCGAACGGTCTCGACCTCGAAGCACAGCTTGAAGGCGACGAAGACCTGTAAAGCATCGTCACGCCTGATGCCGCACCGGATAGACAACCGCGCGGCGTCGGGCTAGAAAACCACTCCCTTGGGGCGTCAATATCTGATGCCCCGCAGCCTGCGGAGCGGCGACGATGGCGACCCTGAACGAAATCCGATCACAGTTTATCGACTATTTCGTCAAAAACGATCACGAAGCGGTCGCCTCCAGTTCGCTCGTGCCGCAAAACGACCCGACCCTCATGTTCACCAATGCGGGCATGGTCCAGTTCAAGAACGTGTTCACGGGTGTCGAAAAACGCCCCTACACCCGCGCCGTCACCTCGCAAAAATGCGTGCGCGCGGGCGGCAAGCACAACGATCTCGACAATGTCGGCTACACAGCCCGCCATCACACATTCTTCGAGATGCTCGGCAACTTCTCGTTCGGTGATTATTTCAAAGACGACGCGATCCCGCTCGCATGGAATCTCATCACCAAAGAATACGGCATCAACCCCGACAAATTGCTCGTCACCGTCTACGGTGATGACGACGAGGCCGCCAATATCTGGAAAAAAGTCGCGGGCTTTTCCGACGACCGCATCATCCGCATCTCGACCAGCGACAATTTCTGGTCGATGGGCGCAACCGGACCCTGCGGCCCCTGCTCGGAAATTTTCTACGACCACGGCGAGCACATCCCCGGCGGCCCCCCCGGCAGTCCCGATGAGGACGGCGACAGGTTTATCGAAATCTGGAACCTCGTTTTCATGCAGTTCGAGCAAATCTCCGAAGACGTGCGCGAAAACCTGCCCCGCCCGTCCATCGATACCGGCATGGGTCTGGAGCGCATCGGCGCGCTTCTCCAAGGCAAACACGACAATTACGACACCGACCTGATGCGTTCGCTCATCGAGGCAAGCGCCCACGCCACCTCCAGCGACCCCGACGGCCCCACCGCCGTGCATAACCGCGTCATCGCCGATCACCTGCGCTCGACATCCTTCCTGATGGCGGACGGCGTCATGCCCTCGAACGAGGGGCGCGGCTACGTCCTGCGCCGGATCATGCGCCGCGCCATGCGCCACGCCCACCTGCTCGGCGCGCAAGAACCGGTGATGCACAAACTCGTCCCCGCCCTCGTCGCCCAGATGGGACAGGCATTCCCCGAACTCAGCCGTGCGCAATCGATGATCGAGGAAACCCTCGAACTGGAAGAAAAACGCTTCCGCACCACCCTTTCGCGCGGGTTGCAACTGCTCGACGACGCGCTCGAAGACCTGCCCGACGGCGCGACCCTGCCCGGCGAAACCGCGTTCAAACTCTACGACACCTTCGGCTTCCCGCTCGACCTGACCCAAGACGCCCTGCGCGAAAAGGGTCGCAGCGTTGACACGGAGGGCTTCGATACCGCGATGGAAGCGCAAAAAGCGATGGCCCGCGCCGCATGGTCCGGCTCCGGCGACGCCGCCGACGACACCATCTGGTTCGACCTGCGCGAACAGCACGGCGCGACCGAATTTCTGGGTTATTCCAGCACCGATTCCGAGGGCAGCGTCCTCGCGCTCGTCCATCAGGGCAAGCCCGTCGCAACCGCCACGCAAGGCCAAACCGTCGAACTCGTCACCAACCAAACCCCGTTCTACGCCGAGTCAGGCGGCCAGACCGGCGACACCGGCCTGATCGAAACCGACACCGCCCGCGCCCATGTCCTCGACACCAAGAAAAAACTCGGCGATTTCTTCATCCACACCGTCGAAATCGAAAACGGCACGCTCAACGTCGGCGACGCCGCCCGCATGATCGTCGATCCCGCCCGCCGCGCCGCCATCCGCGCCAACCACTCGGCAACCCATCTCATGCACGAGGCGTTGCGCGCGGCCCTCGGCGAGCATGTGGCACAGCGCGGCTCGCTGGTCGCACCTGACCGCTTACGCTTTGATTTCGCTCATCAAAAAGGCATGAGCCTTGAGGAAATCAAACGCGTCGAGACCGAGGTCAACCACTACATCCGTCAAAACGACGCCGTCAGCACCCGCCTGATGACCCCCGACGAAGCCATTGACCTCGGCGCACGCGCCCTCTTCGGCGAGAAATACGGCGACGAGGTCCGCGTCGTCTCAATGGGCATCCGCCCCGAAGGCGAGACCAGCCCGACCGGAAATGTCTACTCGCTCGAACTGTGCGGCGGTACGCATGTCGCGCGCACGGGCGAGATCGGCCTGCTCGTCATCACCGGCGAAAGCGCCTCCTCCTCCGGCGTCCGCCGCATCGAAGCCCTCACAGGCGAGGCCGCGTTCGACTATCTGTCCGGCCAGGACCAAGCCCTCGCCCAAACCGCCGGCCTCCTGAAAGCGCGCCCCGACCAAGTCGTCGAGCGCACCAAAGCGATGCTTGATGAGCGCCGCGCGCTGCAAAACGAACTCGCCACCCTCAAACAACAACTCGCCCTCGCCGGACCGGCAAGCGACGGCGGCGGCGAGTCCAAAACCGTCAACGGCATCCCGTTCCTCGGCCAGTCCCTGAGCGGCGTGTCAGGCAAAGACCTGCGCGGCATCATCGACGCCCACAAACAACGCCTCGGCTCCGCCGTGATCGTTCTGGTCGCCGACACGGGCGGCAAAGCGGCTGTTGCGGCGGGCGTCACCGACGATCTGACCGACAAAATCAGCGCCGTCGATCTCGTCAAAGCCGCCGCCGAAGCGATGGGCGGCAAAGGCGGCGGGGGCCGCGCCGACATGGCCCAGGCGGGCGGGGCCGACCCGTCCAAAGCCGCAGAGGCGCTCACCGCCGCCGAAAACGTGCTGAATTCATAAGGAGACACACCGATGCCCGCATACTGGATCGCCCATGTCGAAGTGACCGACGCCGAAGCCTACGGCAAATACGCCGCCCTCGCCGGACCCGCGATTGCCAAACACGGCGGCAAATTCCTCGCCCGCGCGGGCCGTTATGTCCAGCTTGAGGGCAACGACCGCGCCCGCAATGTCGTGGTCGAATTCCCCACCCTTGAAGACGCGGTAACGTGCTATAACTCACCGGAATACAGCGAAGCGCGCGGCCACGCTACGGGCGCATCCGTGCGCGATCTGATGGTTGTCGAAGGAGTTTGATATGCGACGCATTGCCATTGCCCTGACCACCGCCCTCACGCTCACCGCCTGCGCCCCGGCCACGGTGTCGCAATCCCTGCTCGTGCGGCCGCTGTTCAACGACACGACCATCGGCGGCGCGGGTTATCCGATTGTGATCGAGGGCGCGGATCGCGTCGGCCTCACGCCGGATGTCGTGGCGGCCAACATGCGCTTCCCCGCCCGGCTGAGCGCGGATTCCGGCTTCCGCGCGATTGCGGGTCCGCAAGTCCCCGCCACCCACGCCCATCTCGCCATCCCGCCGGATGGCACATCGAACGCCACGCTGACCTTCGTTCACGGCGCGCGGCGCATCGGCGTCGGAACCTTCGCACTTCCCCCCGGCGGTTATGCCGATCCGGCGGTTCTGGGCGGCGTATCCGCCACCCTGATCGCGGATATGCTCGAAGAATCCCGCCGCAAAACCCGCGACTCCAATTTGTATGAAATTTTCTGAGGCCGCCCATGTACGCCGTTGAAGTCCGCGACCACATCATGATCGCGCATAGTTTTCGCGGCGCCGTCTTCGGTCCCGCCCAGGCACTGCACGGCGCGACATTCGTGGTCGATGTCGCCTTCTACCGCCCGACCCTGACCGAAGACGGCATCGTCGTCGACATTGGCCGCGCCCATGATGCGCTCAAGGCAACCCTCGCGCCGCTGAACTACAGCAATCTTGATGAAAACCCCGCCTTCAAGACCCAGAACTCCACCACCGAAGTCCTGTGCAAGCACATCTTCGACGCGATGGCACAGGCCGCCCGTGATGGCGCACTGGGACCGGGCGGTGACGGCATCGAACGCATCCGCGTGAAGCTGAATGAAAGCCACGTCGCCCGCGCGTGGTTCGAGGGTCCGGTCGCCCCCTGATGAGCAACGCCCGCACCAGCGCTTTCGGCATCCCCGGCGATCTCAACGCGCCCACGGGCGGCTATGTCTACGCCCGCCGTATCATGGCCGAATGGACCAAAGCGGGCGTCCCCCACCGCGTGATAAAACTGCCCGGCGCATACCCCAACCCGACCCACGCCAACCTCAACGCCACCGCGATGGCCCTCGCGCTGGCCGATGCGCCCCTGCTCATCGACGGGCTGGCCTATGGCGCGTTCTCCGAAGTGGTCGCCAAAGCCGTCGGTTGGCGCACGACCGTATTGCTGCACCACCCGCTCTGCGACGAAACGGGCCTGTCTGATGAGGCCGCCGCCACCGCCTTCGGGCGCGAGCGGATCGCCCTCTCCAAAGCCGCCCATGTCGTCGTCACCAGCCCCCTCACCGCCCGCGACCTGACCGCCCGTTTCGGCGTTGACCCCGACAAAATCACCATCGCCGAACCCGGCCTGGACCAGATTGACCCCGCCGATCGCGCCCCGCTGGACGGCAACCCGCCCGTTATCATAGCCGTCGGTTCAGTGACCCCGCGCAAAGGCTACGCCGATCTCGTCACCGCGCTGGCCGCTTGCACAGACATCTCTTGGCGCTGCGAGATCATCGGCGCGCTCGACCGCGACACGGGCGAGGCCGCAAGGGTCCAAGCACTCATCGCCGCAAACTCCCTCACCGACCGTATCACCCTGCGCGGCGCTCTCACGGCGGAGCAGATGACAAACGCCTACACCACCGCCGACCTCCTCGCCGCCCCGTCCCTGCACGAGGGCTACGGCATGGCCGTGGCCGAGGCGATGGCCCACGGCCTGCCGATCATCGCCGCCAACGCGGGCGCGTTGCCAGAAACCGCCCCCGCCGCGCGCTTTGTGCCCCCCGCAGATGCGGCCGCCCTCGCCACAGCCCTGCGCGAAATCCTCACCAATGCGGACCTGCGCAACAGCATGGGCGCACAAAGCCTCGCCCACGCGCGCACCCGCCCAAACTGGCAAGACACCGCCCGCCGCGTTGCCGGATCGATGGGAGTAATGATGTGAGCGGCTTTGCAATCGACTGGCTGAACTTGCGCGAACCCGCCGACGCCCGCGCCCGAAACGCTGCGATGCTGGCCGCTTTTGCCGCCGCGCTGCCCGCCGCCCCGAAGATCATCGACCTCGGCTCCGGCACAGGCTCCACCGCCCACACCATCAGTGCCGCCGTTCCGAACGCGCGCTGGACCCTCATCGATCACGACCCGGCCCTCCTGACCGAGGCCCGGCGTCGCCTGCCTGACGCCACCGTCCGCGAAGCCGACCTGGCGACAGACATCGAAACCGTGCTTGCGGAAGACGCCGACGCCATCACCGCCTCCGCCCTGTTTGATCTGGTTGCCGAAGACTGGATCGCACGCTTCGCACAGGCCGCAAAAGGCCGTATCGTCTACGCCGCGCTCAGCTATGACGGGCTGGAGGCATGGCATCCGCCCCGTGAAGACGACGCCGCCGTGGCCCGCGCGTTCAACACCCATCAACGCGGCGATAAAGGCTTCGGCCCCGCCTGTGGCCCCTTGGGCGCATCAAAACTCGCACAAGCTTTGGAGGCCGAAGGCTACACCGTGGCCCTCGCCCCCTCCCCGTGGCGTCTGACGCGCCAAACCGACACCGCCCTGATGGACGCCCTCGCCACCGGCGTGGCAAGCGCGGCCGGGGAAGCGGGCGTCAACGCCACCGCATGGTTCACCGCCCGCCAATCCGCAACCACCTGCGAAATCGGCCATCTCGACCTGCTGGCCGTGCGGAGCCGATAATTCTTATTATAGAAACACCCCCACTTTCTCCCATAAGAAAATTCTTATGGGAGAAACTCACCCCCTACCCCATCTCGACCAGCAAATCCTTCGCATCGACCTGAGACCCCACGGGCGCGACGACGCGGGCGACTGTACCGTCC
>CALDZQ010000107.1 GCA_937944035.1 uncultured Neomegalonema sp.
ATGTGGATTTACAGCTTCGGCGAGAACCTCGAAGTGCTGGCGTATCTGTTCTGGATCGGGCTTGTGGTGATCGGCTTGGGGATGCGGGGCAAAGAAAAAGACCCCGCCCTTTCGGACGGGGTCGCGTTGCAGGCATAGAGCGTTATCAGGGCAATGGATTCATTGCCCGACTCGGAAAACACGCCAAATCAATAAGTTAGACTATCCGGAATGATCCTTATATCGTTCAGGATGGTCTAGTCAGTGGGATCAGGCGATCAGGTCGAATTCGCCTGCGACCGTGTCAAAGACGCCGTCGGTGAACTCCAGCCGCTCGAAGTCACGGACATGGTCGATCTCTCCGGTCGCAACATCCTCGACCTGATAGAGGTAGTTATACTGGTAGGCCGAGTTGGCGGTGCGGCCCGCGTCTTCGATCCGGGTGATGGAATACGCATCCGAGGATGTGTCGAAGACCAGTGCATCCGTGCCGAAACCTGCCCAGAGACGGTCGCCGCCCGCGCTGGCGTTGACGATGTCGTCTCCCGCACCCAGCGCCACGCGATCCACGCCTGCCGATCCGGTGATCGTATCGGCATGGGCCGAGCCGAGCACTTCCTCGAAGCCGCTGAACGTGTCGCCCTGCGCATGGCCGCCGGACCCTGTTCCCGCCGCGAGGTCGAGAGTGACGCCCGCGTTCGAGGAGACGTAGCTGAGCGTATCATTGCCCTCGCCACCTTCCATGACATCGGCCCCCGCACCGCCGCGTACACGGTCGTCGCCCGCGCCCGCATTGATGATGTCCGTGCCGTCATTGCCGTCGATGTGGTTCACGCCCTCATCACCGGTCAGAATGTCGTCATGCTTGGAGCCTTTGAGGTTTTCGACGCTGACATAGGTGTCGCCCGTCGCTTCACCCGCTGTGCCGCCGGAGCGCAGGTCGGCGGTTACGCCCGCATCGGCGCGGGAATAATCGGCCCAGTCACGGCCCTCGCCGCCATCAAGCGCATCGGAGCCGATGCCGCCGTCAAGCATGTCCGTGCCGTCACCGCCATACAACGCATCATCGCCCGCGCCGCCCAGCAACTCATCATCGCCATCCCCAAGAAACTCGCCGGGAAGTTCGGCCGCGCCGTAGGAGAAGCCGTCATTTGATCCGGCCGCTTGTCCCTGGAACAGCAGGGCCGCTTTTGGTGAGCCGTTCTCGATATTGGTGATGCTGTAGATGTTGCCGGTTTTGTTGTGGCTGGCATAGATCCCGCCATCCGCCGCAGTCCAGATCGCGCCGAACGCGCCCTGGCCTGACGGGACGCCGTCGATTGAGGATGTCTCGGCCGTTTGCGTGACAAGGTCGTAGCTCACGAGGATGCCCAGCGGAGAAACGCCGTAGGCCATATCACCCGAAATGACGAAGTCATGGACGGTCGGCAGATTGTCGCCCGCGAAGTCGATCTGCGTTTTTGACTGGGTCTCGATGTCGATGCGGACCATCGAGTCCTTGTCCTGGCGGACGTAGTATGAGCCGTCACCATGAAAGTCTCCGGCGAAGGATCTGCCGAATCCGCCGCCGAGATCTTCGATCTCGCCATTGGAACCGATCCGCAGCAGGTGGCCCTGAAACTCGCCCCTCGCGCCGATGCCATAGGCATAGCCATCCGTTGGATTGAGGCCGACCGCGTTGATGTTCTCATGATCGGGGCCGATGTTCGTGTAGCTTCCGGTCGCCGGGTCGAGTGCTTTGAGCTGGCCGAAAATGACCTGATAGAGACCGGAACCGAACTCGAAGCGCGGAAGATCGGTTTCGGGGTTTGAGGTGAATACCCATTCAGTCGGCGCGCTTTGTGTGCCGTCCGTGTCGCCGTAAAGCACATCATCGCCGGGACCGCCGTTCAGCTTGTCATCGCCGCTGCCGCCGACAAGCTGGTCGTTGGTGTAGGCGTCGAAGAGGCCGTCGGTATGGGCCGCCGAGATTTCGTCATCCGCAGCGGAGCCTGTGATCTCGCGTGTTACCGACTTGGCAACCGTCAGCGCGCCCGTGAAGATATTCTCGTGCGTGACGACCTGATCCGCGAACTGATAGCTCTCGATGGAGCGCACAACCTGCACGCCCTCGTTGCCGCTGACGCGCGTGTCCACGACCGTAATCGCGCCCGTCTGGTTCTCGGTAACGACGTAATCGTCGAAATTGCCGCTGAAGATTGCGGTGTCTTCACCCTCAAAACCGCCCCAGACGCGGTCTTCGCCAAGGCTTGGCTGAAGCACGTCGTCGAGTTCGGCGCCGATCAGGACATCATTGTTTACCGTGCCATTGACGTTGAAGCCCGCAATATTCGGGGAGGCTTCGATGAATTCGTTCAGGGTCATCACACCGTCGGCAAAGCGGAAAACTTCGATGCCGCGCATCTTGTCAATGCCATCGGGCGCGCCGGGACGGCGATCATAGACATAAAATGCGCCATTGTCCGATTCAGCGATGCCATAGTCCGCTTTGTTGCCGGAGTAGACAATCGCGTCCTCGCCGTCATTGCCGCCCCAGATCACATCATTGCCGGCCCCGCCGGAGAAGATGTCACTGCCCGCGCCGCCCGACATGGTGTCGCTGCCGGATGTGCCGGAAATCTCTGTTGAGGTTTCATCGCTGAGTGCGATGAAATCATCCAGTGTGACGGTCATATCTGTGAACTGGAACAACTCGATGCTGCGGACCTTGTCGCTGCCGTCGGGTGCGCCGTCGCGCAGGTCTGTGACCTGGTACGAACCGTCGCTGTTGGCTACGATGCTGTAATCGTAGACTGAACCGCTGAAGACGGCGGTGTCCTCACCCGAAAAACCGCCCCATATACTGTCATTCTCGCTCGTGCTTACGAGCACGTCGTCGTTATTTGTTCCCAGGACTTTTGCCATTTTTTGTGTGTTCCTTTTAGTTGTTTACGGCTGGCATCGCGTCGAGCGATCCTTGGCGTGTATCCTTCGACTTGAGGACGAAGAATGCGAAGAGCGGCTCGGTGATGATGCGGGTGGCGAGACACCCGGCGGCTGCTCCGACAATGCCGAAGGTCATTGCGCCCAAGGCGGTGGCGAGAAGCAGCAGAGCCGTTTGTGCAATGCTTGCGAGGAACTCCGCTTTCGGTGTCCCCTGCGCGCGCAAGGTTTGCGCGGGGATTTCCCAGAACGGCCTCGTTACCGCTGACAGGCATAGCAGGCTGAGGGTTATCACCGCAGGCTCCCACCGTTCACCAAACAGGATCGGCACGTAGATCGGCGCGAGCAGCGCTTGCGCGCCGAACAGGACGAAAGCGGTCGTGGCCGTGACCAGAAGGATGCGTTTGGACTGCGCGAAATCGCCGTTTTGTTGACGGGACTGGCACAGATACGGGAAAAGCGCGTCGGAGAAGCCTTTCAGCAGTGACTGGCTGAGGCCCAGCCCGGCGTTGTAGGCGAATGTGTAAAAGCCGAGCGCCTCCATACCCAGCATCTTGCCGATGATGATTTTGTCGAGACTGCCCTGCGCGGCCTTCAGCATTTCGGAACCGAGGATTGATTGCCCGTAACGCAGGACATCGCGTGTGCGCATCCGGTCTCCTGTATCGACCGGCAGGGCGGGAACGGCGCGATAGGCGAGCACGATCCACAGGCACGCCGACAGGATACGCGGCAGCACAACGCTCCACAGACCAAATCCCGCAAGCGCAAGGCCAGCAGTTGCAAGATTTGCCAGTGAGAGCGTCGCGCCGATGATCCCGGCGACCGCTTTCATATTGCCTGCCCGATGCAACAGGGCGACCCGGCCGAAGGCGACCGGGTAAAGGAAAAAGATCACCGCTAAAACGATCAACGGCTCGGCCAGTCCCGGCGCGTTCATCCACGCCTCAAGCGGGTAGGCAATCGCGATCTGGGCCAGGGCGAGGAAGATGTGCCAGACCCAGTTGATCGTGATCGCCGTGCGCAGCGTTGCGCCGAGATCCCGGTCATCGGCGCGCACGACGGCCTGTAATACACCGCAGCGGGTCGGCGTTCGCATCAACTCGCAGACGGTCATCGCCAGCGCAGCGATGCCGAACAGCACGGGTTCAAGCGCGTAGGCGAGCGCCAGAGCGGTCACAATCCGCGTTACGCGCGCCGCGCCTTCGGCCATGACCAACCAGCCCGCCCGGCGCAGCAATGTCCCCAATACAGGGGCGCCAGCATTCATGCTGCGCGCCTAGCGGCGGCTGCGGAAGCCTGTGATGATGTGGCGAGCGCATTGCGGAAATCTTTGATAACGCGCTTGCGCAGCGTTTCGGAATTGAACGCGATACCCTGATACTGGATGGCGAGATCGGCAATGACTTCAGGATCGAAATCACCGGCATGTGCGCCGGGAACACCGAACCGCTCGTTCAGGTCTTCACCCTTGTTGGAATACCACAGGCCAATCGGCATTTTGCCCGCTGCCATGCGGAAAACCGCCGTATGGTAGCGTGTGCCGATCACTGATCCCGCAAGGTCAACGATGCTGAATGCCACCCGCCAAGGTGTTCCTTCGCCTGTGAAGGGGTCCAGGATCGCCAGCCCCTCGACCTTGGTCTGAAGCTGGCGGGCGATGGCGCGGTCGGAATCGTCATCATTGACATCCGCCTGAATCAGAACCGCGACATTGCGGCCTTTGGCTTTCAGGTGCTCCATCGTTTCCGCGATACGGTTGATGAATTCGAGCTGGTCTACCGGATACATCCGGTTGAAATTCCGGATGGAAAAGACGACCGTGTTTTCGGGGTTCAGGCCGGCTTTGGCGTAGACGGCGCGTGCGGATGCCTCGTCACCGTCTTTTTGTGAGAGGACGAAGGCGGAATCCACGGACAGAACAGCATTGACGCCGAGTTTGCGCAGCTTTTTCGCGCTGGCGACATCGCGTACCGTGACGCTGGAGATTTTCTTGAGATGTTTGGCCAACAAAGCAAGGGAAAGGCCGGTGCAAGAGGGTGGGATTGATTGTCCGAAGGACATTGTGCGTTCGGGGGACCAGCGCATGTGAGACAGCTTTTCAACAAAGCGCCGGGTCAGAAGGTTAGGACGGCCGTTGTTGAAGATGTCGCCACCAACTGAAAGAAGGGTATCGGCCTGCGCCTTTGTCCCGTCGCTCCATTCTGAGATGCGGGGCAGAGAAGTTTGGCCGGACAGGCGCTGGAAAGCGGCAAAGATCGCCGCATCACCAACGTTTTCGAGGGAGTAGAAGTGCAAAAGGCCGATGTTAGGCTGCTTTTGTTGTGCGCGGGAGGGTTTGGCGTCGATTGTGGTGAGTGAGATTTTTTGAGCTTGTGTTGTCATTGTTTAGTCCCCCGCAGTGTGTTTCGACAGGGAGGAAACTACGTGAGGAATGTGCGCTCACTTTTTCGTGGGTTTTGAAATTTATGGCGAAATGTGTGAGCGGCACGGCAAGAAGGTGAGTTGTGTGAGGAATGTGCAAATGTGTATGAATGCAGGACCGGGGTGGGAACGCCCGCTGAAATCATGGACCCGATTTAACATGAGAGCCGCATGAACACCCACGAACCGAAAATCCGCATCTCCGGCGTAACCAAGCGGTTCGGGCGTAAAGCCGTTCTGGAAGACATTGACATGTCGGTCGCAAAGGGGCGCAAAACCGCGCTTGTCGGCCCTGCGGCGTCGGGCAAGACGGTGCTGATGAAATGTATCAGCGGGATTCATGTGCCGAC
>CALDZQ010000108.1 GCA_937944035.1 uncultured Neomegalonema sp.
TTTCGACCTTGATCCGGCGGTTGACGTTTCGAGCTTTGGTATCGATCTGGACTTCTATGCAGATAATACGGTTCACGAGATTTACGTGAACGACGTGCCGCAGAGCGCGAGTATTGCGAGCGTGCCGCAGAATACCAGCAATCCCTATTTCTTTGCGGGTTTCACCAACGCAAACCGCGCTCAGACGAGTCTGCAAAATGACTTTGTGACCGGGCGCAACGAGATTGTGGTTCAGATCAAGTCTGCCGCATTTGCTTCCGGGTTCCTCGCGCAATCTGTGTCTGCGGGTCTTTGTAGTACGGATTATTCCGATGCTCCGGCGAGCTATGGCACGCCAAGTCACGGCATTATTCCCGGTATTCATCTTGGTGCAATCGCGCCGGATTCTGATCTGGCCGCGCAACCGGGTACGGATGCGGACAAACGCGCGCAGAAATACTGTGACCTGCAAACGATGATCCATGAAGAAAACGGCATGGCAATTCCGATGCACCGCAACTACGTCGACGCGGCCGCTTCTCACGTCAAAGGCCGGACCGAAGTGCCTCTAAACAACTTCGGCGGCGCGGAATCGCCTGTCACCCTGTGGCGCGATTCCTAAGCAACCTCTGACCCTGCCGGCCCCGTTCAATGAGAGCGGGGCCGATTTCGCAGAACTCTACTCAGAGGGCGCATAATGACTTCTCTTATCCTCAAGCGGCTCGGCATCGGTCTCATCACCGTGCTCGCCGTTTCCGTTATCATATTCTTCGGCACAAAAATCCTGCCCGGAGACGCCGCCCAAATCCGCATGGGACAACAAGCGACCGCTGAAAACGTTGCCGCCCTGCGCGAGAAACTCGGCCTCGATAAGTCCTACGTGATGCAATACCTCACATGGCTCGGCAATTTCGTGCGCGGTGATCTGGGCATTTCGCTGTCCAGCGACGTTCCCATCGTCAACCTCATCAGCGACCGGTACCAGAACACCCTCTATGTCAGCGTCCTGACAGCCGTCATCGGCGTCCCGATCTCCCTGATGCTCGGCATCATGGCCGCGATGTTCCCCGGCAGCCTTTATGACCGGGTGCTGACTTTCATCTCCGTCACACTGGTTGCCGCCCCCGAATTTTTCACCGCCACTCTGATGGTCCTCCTGTTCGTTTTCGCACTGGGAATCGGCACAGCGGTGGTTGTTGGCAGCACGGAAGGCAAAGGGGTCTTTGAGCTGATTTCCCACTTCGCCCTCCCCATCACCACACTCTCCTTCGTCATCGCATCCCAGCTGATCCGCATGAGCCGCGCGGCGGTGCTGAACGTGATGTCCTCGCCCTATATCGAAATGGCGATCCTCAAAGGCGTCCCGCGCAGGCGCATTATCTTCCGCCACGCCCTGCTCAACGCCATCGGCCCCATCGTCAACGTCGTTGCCCTGAACCTCGCCTATCTGGTCACAGGGGTGATCGTGGTCGAGATCTATTTCGGCTATTCCGGCCTCGCAACGCTGATCGTTCAAGGTGTGCAAACCCGTGACTTCGTGCTGGTCCAGTGTCTCGGCATGATCTTCTGCCTGACCTACGTTGTCCTGATGCTGATCGCTGACATCGCCGCCTATGCGTCCAACCCCCGCCTGAGGCATCCAAAATGAGCACTACAGACACGCCGATTGGCGCGCATCCGGATATGCTTGGCGGTATGCCGGACGGAGACAAAACAGACCACTTCGTCGCCCCCTATGACGAGGGCGTCAGCTTTGACGAGCTGCCCGACGCTCCGCCAAAGGCCCGGTTCCGCCTGACCACGACGGGCAAAATCGGTGCGTTTTTCGTCATCTTCTGGTTCTTCATCGCCGTCTTCGGCCCGATGCTCGCCCCGTATGGCGAGAACGACCTGCCCTTCCCGGACGCTTACAGCGAATTCCAGGTTCCCCAAGCGGGCGCATGGCTCGGCACAGATGTGCAAGACCGCGACATACTCTCGCGCATCATGTACGGCGCGGGCCGCACCATCGGCATTTCGGTCATCGCAACTCTGATCGCCTATTTCATCGGCGTGGTGCTGGGCATCGGCGCAGCCGTCTCCAGCCCCCGCGTCGATATGGTGATGAGCCGCATCAATGACGCGTTTCTCAGCCTGCCCACGATCATGCTCGGCCTCGTGGTCGTCGCGGCGGTCGGCTCGTCCATTCCGGTGCTGATTATCACCGCCGGTTGCATCTACGCCTCCGTCGTCTTCCGCCTCGCCCGCGCCTTGGGGCAGGAGATAATGGTCATGGACTTCGTCGAGGCCGCCAAAGCGCGCGGCGAGGGCCGCTGGTGGATCATCACGCGCGAGATATGGCCAAACGCCGCCATGCCGCTCATCACCGATTTCGGCCTGCGCCTGATCTACATCATCCTCTTCGTCTCCAGCCTCAGCTTTCTGGGCCTCGGCGTCCAGCCGCCACAAGCGGATTGGGGATCAATGGTCCGCGACAACCTCGGCGCGCTGCAATACGGGGCGTCCGTGATCCCCGTCCTTGCCCCCGCACTGGCCATCGCCACCCTGACCGTCGGCATCAACCTCGTCGTCGATGACATCTCCGCACAAAGCGGCGGCAAACTCTCGAAGAGGCTCTGATATGACAGACAGCCCAAATCAGAATGAAGTCATCTTTGAAGCCAAAAACCTGCAAATCAGCGCCATCCGCGACGACGGGACCGAGCTTCCCATCGTCAAAGGCGTCGATTTCAAGGTCCGTCGCGGCGAGGTCATCGCCCTGATCGGCGAGTCCGGTTCCGGCAAAACCACCATCTCCCTGTCCGCGCTCGGCTATTGCAAACCGGGCCTCAAATTCGCGGGCGGCGAGGCGCTGCTCCTCGGCAAGGATGTCTCCAAGATGTCCACCGACGAGCTGCGCCCCTCGCGCGGCATCAACGTCGCCTATCTCGCCCAAAGCGCGGCGGCGACCTTCAACCCCTCGATCAAGATCAACGAGCAAGTCACCGAATCCCCCGTCCTGCACGGAACCAAAACCCAAGCGGAGGCGGATGAGAAGGCGCTGAAACTCTACCACGCCCTCGAACTCCCCGACCCCGAAAACATAGGCGACCGCTTTCCGCACCAGGTATCGGGCGGCCAACTCCAGCGCCTCATGGCCGCAATGGCGCTATGTGGAGAGCCGGACCTGCTGGTCCTCGACGAACCCACCACCGCCCTCGACGTGACCACCCAGATCGAAGTCCTCAAAGCCTTCAAACAGGTCATCAAGGAGGAAGGCGCAGCCGCAATCTACGTCACCCACGACCTCGCCGTCGTGGCCCAAATCGCCGACCATATCGTCGTTCTCTACAACGGCGAGGTCAAAGAGGCCGGACCGACCGACATCATCATCAACCGCCCGCAACACCCCTACACAAAGCGCCTGATGAACGCGATCAAACCGCTGCCGGAGGCCGGACAGGGCGAAAGCTCCAGCGACGAATACCTGCGCAAAGACCCCGCCTTAGAGGCCAAAGATGTCGACGCGGGCTATGGCGGTCTCGACGCGGACGGCACGCCCAAATTCCCCGTCCTGCGCGACATCAACGTCGCCATCGAGCGCGGCAAGACCGTCGGCATCATCGGCGAGTCCGGTTGCGGCAAGTCCACCCTCGCACGGGTTCTCGCGGGCCTCCTCCCCGCCGCCAGCGGCGAAGTCCTCCTCCACGGCAAGACCCTGCCCCCCGCCCTCGCCAACCGCACCCGCGATCAGCTTCAAAAGGTGCAATTCGTCTATCAAATGGCCGATACCGCGCTAAACCCGCGCCAGAAGATCACCGACATCCTCGGTCGCCCCGTCGAGTTCTATCTCGGCTTGAAGGGCGCGGACAAACGCCAGCGCGTCGAAGAACTGCTCGATATGGTCGAGCTGCCGCGCCAATTCGCCGACCGCTATCCGCACGAGCTGTCCGGGGGCCAGAAACAGCGCGTCAACCTCGCCCGCGCGCTGGCCGCCGAACCCGAAGTCGTGCTGTGCGACGAGGTCACATCGGCCCTCGACACAATCGTCGGCGCGAACGTGATCGAGCTGCTCAAACGCCTGCGCCGCGAGACGGGCGTGTCCTTCGTCTTCATCAGCCACGATCTCTCGACCGTCTCCAACTTCGCGGATGAAATCGTCGTCCTCTACGCGGGCCGTGTGGCGGAGCAGGGATCAACCGATAAAGTCCTCTCGCCGCCATACCACCCCTACACCCGCCTGCTGGTGTCCTCCGTCCCCGAAACCCGCATCGGCTGGCTGGAAGAGGCCGCCCAAACCCGCGAGGCAAAAGCGGGCGTGGCGGGCGCGGTCAAGCTGACCAAGAAAGGCTGCCCGTTCTTCGAGCGCTGCCCGCTGGCCATCCCCGGAACCTGCGAAACCATCGACCCGCCCCAACGCCTCGACGGCGCAGGCCACATCATCGAATGCCACCGCGAGGTCAGCGAGTTGGGAGGCTGAGGATTGTAACTGCAGGGCCGGATTTCAAAAACATTCTCTTCCCCGCACTTGGTGCGGGGAAGAGAACGAGGGTAACGGATGCGTCTTCCGCCCCACCTATAGCGTTTTCAAGGGCAATGGGTTCATTGCCCGACTCGGAAAACGCGCTGAAACAAGAAGTTAGAGCATCCTGAATGATCCTTATATCGTTCAGGATGCTCTAAACAGGCGTCTTCATCGTCACCAGTTCCTCCGCCGCCGTCGGGTGAACCGCCATTGTCCGGTCAAAGTCCGCTTTGGTCGCGCCCATCTTCAGCGCGATGCCGAGGCATTGGATCATCTCGCCCGCGCCGTGGCCGATGATATGCACGCCGATGACCTTGTCGCTGGGCTTATCAACGATCAGCTTCATCAGCATTTTCTCGTCCCGCCCCGACAGCGTATGCAGCATCGGGCGGAAGCTGGCGCGGTAGACATCGATCTCGTGCTTCTCGCGCGCCTCCTCCTCGCCCATCCCCGCCGTGCCGATTTCCGGCTGCGTGAAGATCGCCGTGGGGATCAGCTCATGGTCCGCGCTCATCGGGTTATTGTTGAACACCGTCTCCACAAACGCCGCGCCCTCGCGAATGGCAACGGGGGTCAGCGCTGCCCGGTCCGTCACATCGCCCACCGCATAGATCGACGGCACACTGGTCTGCGAATAGCCATCCACCGCAATCGCACCTTTGGCATTCAGCGCAACACCCGCCCCGTCCAGCCCCAGCCCGTCCACATTCGGCTTACGCCCCGTGGCAACAAACACCGTCTCCGCCTCAAACGAAGCCCCGTCGCTTAGCGAGATCGTCTTCGTGCCGCCATTATCGGTCACTTTCACAGGCGTCGCGCCCAGATGCAGCGTGATTCCCTTCTTCTGCATCTCCTCGATCAGATGCCGCTGCACATCACCATCAAACTCGCGCAGCACTGTCGGGCTACGGTTGATAACCGTGACATCCGTACCAAGCCCATTGTAGATGCACGCAAACTCCAGCGCGATATAGCCGCCCCCGACAATCACAACCCGCTTGGGCTGCGTCTCGGTCAGGAATATATCATCCGAAACAATCACATGCTCCGCACCCTCGAAGTCGGGCACATGCGGGCGGCCCCCGGTGGCGATCAGGATATATTGCGCCGTGATCTTGCTGCCATCCGCCAGCGCCACAGTATGCGCATCCACCACCGTCGCCCGCTGGTCATGCATGGTGACACCGGAATTGTTCAGCAGGTTCCGGTATATCCCCTCCAACCGGTCAATCTCGGCGTCGCGGTTGGTTTTCAGCTTGCCCCAGTCAAAGGTCGGCTCGGCCACGTCCCAGCCAAAGCCCCGCGCATCCTCGAAGGTTTCCGCAAAGGATGACGCATAGACCATCAGCTTTTTCGGCACACAGCCCCGGATCAC
>CALDZQ010000109.1 GCA_937944035.1 uncultured Neomegalonema sp.
GCCGAACGCGGGCAGGCGATGAGCCTTGCGGCAACTGAAAACCTCGTCAACCGGATCATCGCGGAGGCGATTGCCGAATGGCGTCGTGGTGAGCCAAGTCCGTTTTGGGATGCGTATAAAAAGAAAGCGGGCGAACATGCCGCTGATCTAACACTCGGCACTTTGAGTTTTAGTGCCAAGGCGTTCATCACCGTATATTGCGCTGATTTGTTGGGCTTCACCGACAAATTGCCGAATGCGGGTAACTATCGTGAATTGTTGGATGGCATCGTTAAGAATATGGAGAAATAAGCGCCTGACCGAGGCGGGCGCGTCCTGCGCAACGCGCAGTCCACTCCCACCCTCGCGGGCGCTTGGCGAGTAAATTGATGTTGTGAAAAGCGTAAGGAGGCTACAACGCCCCGCCCGCGCTCTGCCACTCCTTGATCCAGTCCTGCGGAAACGTCAGCATGATGACGTTCAGGGTCAACCCGTCGCGGATCAGATACCCCACCACCAGCTCGGCCGCGATGAACAGGGCCACGCTCGCCCAAACCGGAATCCGCGCGGCGAGGAAGAACCCGACCCACATCCAGCCTATATCCGCCACCGAGTTCACCACGCTGTCGCCATAGTAATCCAGCGCGATGGTCGCCTCGCGATAGCGCTCGATCACGGTGTCGGTGTTCTCGGCAATCTCCCACGCGGCCTCGATGATCGTGGCGATCACCAGCCGCGTGCCGATGCTCCACCGCCCGGCCAGCAACCACAGCAGCGCATAGAAAAACAGCCCGTGCAGGATATGGCTCGGCGTGTACCAGTCGGCGATATGCTGCGAGTTCTCCGAGCTGACCACCGCCCCGTGCCACAGCTTGATCTCGCCGCACTCACACATCGGCACGCGCCCCATCCACAGCAGGGTTGCGGCGGTCAAGGCAACGATGCCGAGAGCGATGAGGGCGGCGCGAAGGGTCATGAGATCACCATTTTACAGAGTATTACCTGAAAAAATTTAAACATAATAACGCATTAATATCAATAACTTATTGAGCGTAATCCACTAAACCGGACTCAACGTCAGCATTACAACCTCTTTGCCCTCAGGAGCCCCAATGATTGAACTGATCGTCGACAGCCTCGAAGACACCAGCATCAATGACGGAAAAACTACCCTTCGCGAGGCGCTGGTGATCGCGAACCGGAGCGCCGAAGAGCACACCATCACCTTCGATGACGCCTTGGCTGGCGGTACGATCACGCTCGGCGGCACCCAACTGCTGATAAAGTCAAACATCACTATTGATGGCGACACGAACGGTGACGACGTGGCCGATATCACCATCTCCGGCAACGGTGAAAGTCGCGTCCTTCAGATCGAAAGTGGCACAGCAACAATCAACTCCCTTAAAGTCACTGGCGGATATGAACTCGGAACCAGTGCCGAGAGCGGCGACCACCGCGGCGGCGGGATTGCGATCGATCGTGACGCAACGGTCTTTATCAATGACAGCGCGATAATCGGTAATACCGCCAATATAGCCGGCGGTATTTATAACTACGGTACGACAGTAATTCGTAATACCGAAATATCCGGAAACACCGCAATCGGAAATTCTGACGACGGCGGGGGAGCGGTCATCGGGGGCGTGCAAAACTATGGAAAGTTGAACTTAATCGGTAGCCTGATATCGGAAAATACGAGCGATTATGGCGGAGCAATTAGCGCCAGCGGTGGTAGATTAAACATAGTCAACAGCATTATATCAGATAACAATGGCTCAACAACCTCAGGTGGAATTATATTCTGGAGCAATGGTTCAATCAAGAACAGCATAATATCCGGGAACGATGGACCAGGGGTTATCGATAGAAGTGATGAAATAGTTAATATAAGAGACAGTACAATTTCCGGAAACTCTGCTAACATGGGCGGTGGCATTTTTAGCGAAAGTAGCGGTACGACAAATGTGACGGATAGTACGATCTCTGGAAATTTCGGTTTCTATGGAGGTGGTATTTTTAATTATAATGGCGGAACAGTCAATGTAAATAATACAACTATTTCAGGAAATTCAGCAACTCATGGCGGTGCTATCGGCAGTTTTTCAGAAGGGGTAATATCAGTTAAAAATAGTACGATTTCAGGAAACTCAGCTTCTGTCGCTAGTGGCGGCATTTACAGCAATATTGACTCATCAGGCCGTCCCGACGACTGACGATCAAACGCGTGGTAACGTTACAGCAATAAATTCGATCACCGATGGCAATGCCTTTAATGTATTCGCCGCCATTGACAGGGATACCGTGGCGGTCAGCTGGCCGACAACGGTGGCCGGGTACAGACGATCGCTCTGAAAGCACTTTCAACGAACCCAGCCCTCGATATCGGTATTCTATCTGCCGGTATAACAACCGACGCCATTGGCAATCCACGCGATGTTGATTTGCAAGGCGCCACCAACGGCGGCATTGTTGATGCGGGCGCGTTGGAGCTGTCGAGGGATGCAACTCCAGTCACCGGCGATTCCGGCGATAACCGGATTGTAGGCACCGTTGCGGATGACAGAATCGACGGCGGGGCTGGTGATGACAGGATATTCGGTAGGAACGGGAGCGATACCCTGATCGGCAACGACGGGGATGACCGCATGAGCGGCGGCGGTGGAAACGATACCCTCATGGGCGGAACGGGTGCCGACCAACTTCGCGGTGGAGCGGACGAAGATTTCATTGCCGGAGGGAGAGGGGACGATCTCCTCGCGACAGAGTTGAGGGCGGGCATGGAAATGATACGTTATACGGTAATGCGGGAGCGGACTCGATACATGGTGGCGCAGGAGATGACATTGTTTCCGGTGGCGCAAATGACAGCGTTTCTGGTGACGACAATGACAGCAGTGTAGAGCTGCTCTACGGTGGTAGCGGGAATGACTCAGTTTTTGGTGGTCACGGGATAGATCATCTGTTCGGCGACGAAGATAGCGACAAACTCTACGGCGGCTATGACGATGACGAAATCTTCGGCGGTACCGGCGATGATTCACTATACGGCAGTTACGGCGATGATCTGCTGAACGGTCAAGGGGACAACGATGTCCTGAATGGCGGGGAGGGCAACGACACCCTGCTCGGTTCGGGCGGGGATGACCGTCTGAACGGTGCGCAAGGCGATGACCGGTTGAGCGGCGGCATTGGAATTGACATGTTCATATTCGCTGATGACTTCAGCGAAGTACGAGACACCATCACTGATTTTCAAGACGGCATAGACCGCTTAAACTTTATCAAAGTAACAGGCGTCTCTGACACTTCCGACCTCACCATCACAGACATGACGGTGGAAGGCATTTCGGGTGTATCGATCATATCCGCGTCGGATGAAGTGTTTCTACAAGGGGTCACTGCTGCCGATATCGACAACAGCGACTTCTTATTCGGGATGGGTTGATAGCTTTGGAGGCCGGGCGTGTCATGCGCCCGGCGCTTTTATCAAGCCCGATTACCCCGGCGCATTACCGCCGCCAGCACCAGACCGAAGATCACATGCCCCGCCAATGCGACCCAAGTCAGCTGGCCCCAGCCAAGAAACGGCGGATTGCCCGAAACAAGATGCGCCATCACAAAGAGCGCGAAAACCCAGATCACCACGCCGAACACCGCGCCCAGCACCCACCACGGCAGCGATGGCATAATCACCCGTGAAATAGGCCGTGCCAGTAGAACATAGCCCAGCGGATAGCCGACAATGCCCATCAGATAATGCGCGATATGCCCGTATTGCTTGGCCGCCTCGCCAAACAGCACGCCCAGCGACTGTGTCGCCAGCGGCACGGGGGCCAGCTTCGGATAGCCCGCTGCGGGGCTGTAAATCTGTCCGAACGCATCGAAAGCCGCCAGCGCACACGCGCCCGCGACCAGCATCATAAGGAATGTGCCAAGCACCGTTCCGCGTTCATCGTCAAGGTCATAGCCGTAAGGATCATTATGCATCGGTCTGCTCATAAATTAATTTTAAGTTGCTCTATCAATAGGCCGTTTCGGCCGTAACTGGCAAGAAAGCAACTTCTGTGCCGTGTGCGAAAATCAAAACAGGGTAAATCCTGTTTGCTTCCCGCGAACGCGTTGCGCATGGTTCTGCAAAGGATAAGGGAGACAGACCATGCTGGCACACCGCAAATGGGTTCCAACGGATTGCGAAACCCGCGTCGGGGAGATTGCGGCCTCGGTGGCGGGCCAGCCGCTGACCGACATCGCCAGCCTGATCGGGGCATTGGCGGAGCGCAACCGCGACATCCACGAGCGTGAATGCTTCAATCTCAACCCCGCCACCAATGTCATGAATCCCCGCGCCGAGGCGATGCTGTCGGCGGGCATCGGCTCGCGGCCCTCGCTGGGCTATCCGGGCGACAAATACGAGATGGGGCTGGAGGCGATTGAGGAGATCGAGGTGATCTGCGCCGATCTGTGCGCCCAGGTTTTCGGCGCGCAATTCGCCGAAATCCGTGTGCCATCGGGTGCGCTGGCCAATCTCTACGGCTTTATGGCGACCTGCAAAGCGGGCGATACCATCATCGCGCCCCCCGCCTCCATCGGCGGCCATGTCACCCACCACGCGGACGGCTGTGCGGGGCTTTTCGGTCTGAAAACCGTCCCCGCTCCTGTCGATGAGGACGGCTATACCATCGACATAGACGCCCTGCGCAGGCTCGCCTTGGAGGTCAAGCCAAAGCTCATCACCGTCGGCGGCAGTCTCAATCTGTTCGAGCATCCCGTCCGCGAGGTCCGCGCCATTGCTGACGAGATCGGCGCGAAAGTCCTGTTCGATGCCGCCCATCAATGCGGGATCATCGCGGGCAAGGCGTGGCGCAACCCGCTGGCCGAGGGTGCTCATTTCATGACCATGAGCACCTATAAAAGCCTCGGCGGCCCCGCTGGCGGCCTGATTGTCACCAACGATGCCGACATCGCCGAGCGCCTCGACGCCATCGCTTTCCCCGGCATGACCGCCAATTTCGACGCCGCCAAATCCGCCTCGCTGGCCCTGACGATGATAGACTGGCTGGAGCATGGTCACGCCTATGCCGCGCAGATGATCGCCGTCTCCAAAGCCCTCGCAGCGGCGCTCGATGCGGCCGGTTTGCCGGTCTTCGCCAAGGCGCAAGGCTTCACCAACTCCCACCAATTCGCTGTGGAGGCCGCAGCCTATGGTGGCGGGCAAGCGGCGTCTAAAACCCTGCGCAAGGCGGGCTTCCTCGCCTGCGGCATCGGCCTGCCCGTCGCCGAGGTTCCGGGAGACATGAACGGATTGCGCATCGGCACGCCGGAACTCGTGCGCTGGGGCGTCACCCCCGACCACGCGGGCGAAATCGCGGCGCTGATCGCCAAAGCTCTAACAACCAACGACCCTGCCTCCCTCGCCGAAGAAACCCGCGCCTTGCGCAGCCAATTCGATACGCTGCACTACGTGACCACCGCGTGACGGGGGTCAGCCCCACCAGAACCGCATGGATAAACGGTTTCATCGGCGTCGCCATTTTCAGCGGATCGCTGCCCGCAACACGGGTGGCGGTGGCAGAGTTTGACCCGCTGTTCCTCACCTTTGCCCGCGCGGGCATTGCCGGAGCCGTGGCGCTTGCGCTGCTCGCCCTCATCCCGCAAAAGCGCCCGCAACGTGTGGATGCCGTGCCGCTTTTGATCGTCGCCATCGGTGTCGTGATCGGTTTCCCGCTGCTGACCGCCTTGGCCCTGCAATATATTACCGCCGCCCATTCCATCGTCTTCATCGGCATCCTGCCCCTTGCGACTGCGATTTTCGGGGTGATCCGCGCAGGGGACCGCCCGCGTCTTGCATTCTGGATCTTCGCTGTCGCGGGCAGCACGCTGGTGGCCGGATTTGCCCTGACCCAAGACCTGCAAGCCTCATGGACAGGCGACCTCTTGATGCTCGCCGCGATCATCGCTTGCGGTTTGGGCTATGCGGAGGGCGGGCATCTGTCGCGTAAATTCGGCGGCTGGCAGGTCATCTCGTGGGCGCTGGTGCTGTCCCTGCCGCTCATGGCCCCGCTGGCATTCATGACCATGCCCGCGACGTTCTCCGGCATCAGCGCGCCCGCTTGGTTCTCCCTCGCCTATGTCGGCCTTTTCAGCATGTTGATCGGCTTTGTGTTCTGGTATCGCGGCCTCGCCCAAGGCGGGGTGGCCGCCGTCGGACAGCTTCAACTGCTGCAACCCTTCATCAGCCTGATCCTCGCCGCCGGACTGCTGGGCGAGCATGTCAGCTGGCAGATGCTCGCCGTCAGCGTTGCGGTCGTCGCTTGCGTGGCGGGTGCGAAGAAATTCTCGCAGCCCCGCCCTCCTTGCCGAAAACCGCGTGAAAATTCCGGCGGTGTCAGTATGGTGAGCCAACAACGAAGTGAGAGCCAGCCATGACCCCCCGTTTCGCCCCTATCCCCGCTTCCCTTCCCGCAACCGTTCCTTTCGTCGGGGCCGAACAGATGGAGCGTGGGAGGGGCCGCCCGTTCAAAGCATGGCTCGGCGCGAATGAGCTGACCTTGCCGCCCTCCCCGCGTGTGATTGAAGCTTTGGCAAAGGCCGCGCGGGACGAGATTTCGTTTTATCCTGACGCCCCCAGCCACCTGCTGACCGACGCCCTCGCCGCCCATCACCAGCGTGCGCCGGAGGAGATTGTGGTGGGCGAGGGGATCGACGGTCTCCTCGGCCTGTGCGTCCGTCTGCTCCTCGCGCCGGGTGAAGTCGCGGTCACGTCGCTGGGCGCGTATCCGACGTTTAACTATCATGTCGCAGGATTCGGCGGCGTGGTTGATGCTGTGCCCTACCGCGATGATGCCGAAGATTTGGAGGCGCTTGCCGCCCGTGCGCGGGCCACGAATGCAAAGCTGCTTTATGTCTCCAATCCCGACAATCCGATGGGGAGCTGGCATTCTCATGCCGCTATCGCCGCGCTGATCGATGCTGTGCCGGGGGATTGCACCGTGCTGCTCGATGAGGCCTATGGCGAGTTTCACACCGACCCCGCCGCGATTACGCCGACGGGATTCACCCGCCCCAACCTCATCCGCCTCGGCACGTTCTCGAAAGCCTACGGCATGGCCGGATTGCGCGTCGGTTATGCGCTGGCCGAAGCGCCGCTTGCGGCGGGTTTTCACCGCATCCGCAACCATTTCGGCGTCAACCGCATGGCTCAGGCCGCCGCCATTGCCGCGCTGGCCGACGCGGACCATTTGACCGCGACACTGAAAACCATCGCTGAGGGCCGCGCGCAGCTGGCGGGAATTGCCAAGGATAACGGTTTGACCCCGCTGCCATCGGCCACGAATTTCGTGACGATGGATTGTGGACGCGACGGCGCATTCGCCCGTCAGGTGCTCGAAGAAATCCTCGTACGCGATGTGTTCATCCGGATGCCCGGCCCCGACCCCCTGAACCGTTGCATTCGCGTCAGTGTCGGCACGGCGGAGGAGAACCGCATGTTCGGCACGATTTTACCCGCATCCCTCGCTGGGGCTGATACTGCTGTGAGGTCGGGCTGAACGCCGGATGGGGCGGGATTTGTGAACCGAAACAAAACCCTTGCCTTGGAACGAGCGCAAGTATGCCAAAACCCGCGTGAATTATAACGCTTGATGGCCTATGATAAGCCGATTGACCGGAATAGGTTGAAAACAGGCTCAATACAAAGGACTGGAAATTTTAAGGCAACCGCCGCGCTGAAAAAGCTCCAGCTGACGATGATTAGAATTTCCCCGAATATATCACTTGATGAGTCCGAGGTTGAGGAGCGCTTTGTGCGCGCCTCCGGCCCCGGCGGTCAGAATGTGAATAAAGTGTCCAGCGCCGTTCAGCTGCGCTTTGATGCCGCGAATTCGGCGAACCTGCCCGATCGGGTAAAACGGAAATTGCGCAAAGTGGCGGGCAGCAGGATGACGCTTGCGGGTGAAATTGTCATTCACGCCGACCGCTACCGGACTCAGGCCCGCAACCGCGATGATGCGCTGAGCCGATTGATCGATATGATTCGTGAAGCCGAGCATGTGCCGAAATTCCGCGTTGCGACCCGGCCGACGCTTGCCTCGAAACGGCGGCGCTTGGATGGGAAAACGAAACGGGGAGATCTTAAATCAGGGCGTAAAAAACCCGATGTTTCGAGAGACTGAGGCGCTCAATCGGGATCGGATTGTAAAAGATTTTGTGGAACATACTGTGCTGATGAAGCGGCGTTGATGCGTGGGTTTTTAATCATGGCGCTGCTTTGCAGCAGGCCGCGCGTCTCGAAAAATATCTTCGCCGCAGGGTGCAAAGGTGCGATCAGGCCGGAATGGGCCATCTTATCCTTCTGCAAATCCGCGAGTGCGTAGTGTTGGCGCTGGAACTTCGGGAAATCATCGAAAATCGCGGCCAGCACGGCCTCAACCGCGTCATGCGGCTGGTCGGCCATTGTCACAAGTGTCGCTGCCGTCCCGATGGTGGCTGTCGTCTGCGGTATATCGGCGTATAGTCCGCCCGGAATCTGGACGCGCTGTAGATATTCACGGGTTCGGGCCAGATCATCAATGACAGAATCAGGCAGTGCGATCAGGTTCACCGCACATGTGTCTGCAAGACTGGTAACGGATGCCGCCGGATACCCGATCATCAACATCATCGCATCAATTTCACCGTCGCACAGTTTACGCCCGGCTTCCCTGTCCGAAGAATCGGAGATGGCGTAGAAATCCTGTCGCGTCATACCCGCCGAGGGGAGGACTTTGTCAAAAGTTCTGCGGCTGCCGGAATCCCGTTCGCCGACATTGATGTGTTTGCCGCGCAGGTCTTCAAAATTTTTCACCGACCCGTCGTCCCGCACGATAATCGTCAACGCTTCGGCGTGCAGGGAAACAACAGAGCGCAAGTCGCGGTAAGGACTGTGAGCAATATCAATGGAGCCGAAGAATGCTTCATGGTGCACATCGGACTGGACCATCGCGAAATCTGTCTCGCCGAGTCGTAAAGCGTAGATGTTGTCGATCGAACCGACACTCTCCGCAGCTTCACAGGTCATATTCGCTGCGCCGTGGATGCCCCGGCAGATCGAACCGCCGACAGGATAATAGACCCCCGCCTTTGATCCCGTACCGATCACGATGTCTTGCGCATATGCTGGAGCGGCGAAAAATGCCAACAGCACACTGGTGCATAATTTGGAAATTTGTCTAAGCAGCATTCACATAGCCATCCGTAGCAATTATCGTTTTTTCCTACAAAAGCAGTTCGGTAAATCAGAGACTATAGTTAACGTGTTTCAAAATCCTTACACTGTCCGGACGTTCATACAATACCCGCCCAGACCTTGATTGCCGCTTTAATCTCCTGTGTCTTTTTCGTCAGTGTGCTGCGGTTGAGCAGTCCGCCCTGCGTATCCACCTGTGCGATGACGGATGCCGCGTTGTGGGTTGCGGCGCGCATGGCGTCTGCGGCCGATGCGCCGCCCGCGCTGAAACAGGCGAATGTGCTGGCATAGGCGTCCCCGGCCCCGGCGGTTCCGGCGATGGTCACTGGGATCGTTCCGCAATGGGTAATACTGTCCGCAGTTCCCGCAAAAGCGCCGTTCCCGCCATCTGTGACGAGTACGATTTTCGGGCCGCAAGCGGTCAGGGCGCGCACGAAGGCGGAGAGACTCATCTGAAAGCCACCCGCTTCCAGTCCCCGCACCGCCAGCTCCTGAGAGGGGTCATCGGTTTCCAGCATCGGCCCCTCCGCCGCGTGACCTTGCCCGATCAGCCCCGGCACAAGCTGCGCCGCCTCCACGCGGTTGATGGTCAGCAGATCAATGTTGCGCAGGTTTTCAAAAAACGGCTGCGCGCGGGAAGAAAGCTGCCGGATGCCCGGATTACATGCGACAAAAGCCCCGCCATCGCGTGCTTTTTTCAGGATCGACGGGAATCGGTCGGCGGAGGCATCTGACAGACCCGTGACATAGACAAGATCCCGCGCGAATGCGGCCTCCGGCAAATCCTCCTCACGCAACAGGGTATTAGCCCCCCGCGCCGTGAAGATCGCCGCGTTCCGGTCATGCGAGGAAATCAGCACCGATGCGCCCGTCGCCATTTCTTCGGTGCGGGCCACGAAATCAGCGCTCACGCCTTCCTCATCCAACCGTGCCAGCACTTTTTCGGCGCTCAGGTCACGGCCCAGTTTAACCAGCGTTGCTACCTTATTGCCCAGCCGCGCCATCGATACGGCGGCATTCACCGCGCCACCGCCGATGAACGGATCAATGGACTGCGCTTCGACTTTGCGGCCCCCTTCGACCAACAAATAAGCCGCATCGGCGTTGGTCATGGTCATCTGTTCGATTCGGGCGGGGTCGATTTGTACGATGGTGTCAATCATCGCGCCGCCAACGGTCAAAACGCTCAGGGTTTTGAAACCGCCGTCACTCTGAAGTTGTGTGCCGCTCAAGTCAGTCTCCGATGTGTCGCTGTGGCGGTCCTATTCGCGCCGGATTGTTCCCGTAAGGGCATCTTTACATTAGCTTACCAAATGATGACGGTATGCTGAATATTAATGGAGATAACATAATGTACCGCACCCTTGTTGCTCTCACGCTCGGCCTGACCGCAGCCGCCCCCGCCTACGCCGCCGATGTGTTCGGCCTGTGGAAAACCGAAAACCAAAACGCGATTGTCGAGGTTTCGCCTTGTGGTGACAGCGCGTGCGGCAAGATCGTTTGGCTGGCCGAACCGAACCGCGAAGACGGCAGTGCCAAGCTGGACCGGAATAATCCTGACCCGGCCCTTCAAAGCCGCCCCATTTGCGGAATGCCAATGATCGGCGATTTCGCCAATGGAGGCGATGAATGGACCGGCGGGTTTATTTACGATCCCGAAGGGGGCGATACCTACAAATCCAAGATGCGCCTGACCAGCGAGGGCAATCTTTATGTACGCGGCTATGTCGGCATTCCGCTGCTGGGTAAATCGCAGGTCTGGACGCCTGTGAGCGATAATCAGGGCGGTTGCTGAGTCGCATAAAAAAATCCGCCGCCCCCGTGAAGGGCGGCGGATCAATCGGCTGACTAATGGCAGATCAGTATGTCGTGTAAGTCGTGCCGTAGTTGGCGGGTTGTGTCTGACTTGGCTGGCCATAAGTTGTAACCGTCTTTTCAGTGTAGGTGGTTACGGTTGATGGCTGCTGAGAGTATGTCGGGGCCGCGTAGGTTGTTGTTGCCGTAGACGGCTGCGGCACATATGCGGGCGCGCCGTATGACGGGGCCGTTGTATATGACGTTCCTGATGTTGTGCCGTAATACGCCGGTGCGGGCTGTGCCTGATAGGCAGGCGTCGCAGGCTGTGGCGTATAATATGTGGGCGACGACGTGCTGTAGTTTGGTGTGGTTGTCGTTGCATAGGCGGGCTGCGCGGAATAGGCGGGCGCAGGCTGTGCGGCATAGGCTGGTGCGCCTGTGCCGATGTTTTTACCCACTTGCGTCCCGGCAACACCGCCGATCAATGTGCCGGCAATGGTTGCTGCCGTTTTGCCTGAACCGCCGCCAACCTGGCTTCCCAATACGCCACCGGCAACCGCGCCGAGCAGGCCGCCGATGCTTTCATTATTAACAATCGACTGGGCCGATGCGGTCGTTGTCGCGCCTGCGAAGGCGAGGGACAAAGCGACAGTTGCAGCTTGAATGGTACGCATGATTTGCGATCCTTACATTTTGTTACGCGATCAGTCATGCAATGGGGCGCGGATGCGGCACATTGCTCAGACCATCAACGCGCATCGGGTCGTTAAGGTTCCCGCAACTCAATCCGGGCGATTTATGATGCTTCTTTAAAAGTTCACTCAAAACGCTGTACATAGTCTCGAATTTGAGAATCACTTGTATCGGAGCTTTCCATGTCAGACCTCGCCGCCATGCGTACCCAAATCGAAACCGGAACCGGATTCATCGCTGCTCTCGACCAGAGTGGCGGGTCAACGCCGAAAGCCCTTGGCCTTTATGGTGTGCAGGAGAGCGACTATAACGGTGATGAGGAAATGTTCGCCGCGATGCACGCCATGCGCACGCGGATCATTACGGCGGATGCCTTCACAAAAGGCTCGAAGATCATCGGCGCGATCCTGTTCGAGCGGACGATGAATTCGGAAATTAGCGGCAAGCCTGTTGCCGAGATGCTGTGGAGTGATCGCGGTGTTGTGCCTTTCCTCAAGATCGATAAGGGTTTGGAGGACGAGGCGAACGGCGTTCAGATGATGAAGCCGATGCCGGGCCTCGAAAGCCTGCTCGCCACGGCGAAAAGTAAAGGCGTTTTCGGCACGAAAGAGCGCTCGGTCATCAATGAGGCCAATGCAACGGGTATCGCGGATGTGGTCGCGCAGCAGTTTGAAGTGGCCAAGATCGTCTGCGACGCGGGCCTTGTGCCGATGATCGAGCCTGAGATCAACATCCACTCGAAAACCAAATCCGAGGCCGAGGCGCTGATGAAGGCTGAAATCCTCAAGCACCTCGAAGCGCTTCCGGCGACTGGCGCGGATGTGATGTTGAAGCTGACCATCCCGAACGAGGCTAACACTTACGATATTCTCGCCGATCACCCCCGCGTTCTGCGCGTTGTAGCATTGTCAGGCGGCTACAGCACAGACGATGCGTGCGCGCGCCTGTCTAAGAACACAAAGATGATTGCCAGCTTCAGCCGCGCGCTAACCGAGGGACTGAATGTCTCGATGTCCGATGCTGAGTTTGAAACGGCGCTGGGCAGTAATATCGGGAAGATCTACGACGCTTCGGCGTAATCATTTTTTGTCATTCCCTCGAAAGAGGGAATCTTTATCTGCTTCTGTCACCCCGCGACTTGATCGCGGGGTCCATTATCCAGTTAGGACTGATGGATGGATAACGCGGTCAAGCGGCAGTATGATACCAACGGCATTAAATACTGACCGTTATCATTTTTCCCTTCCCCGCACTCCGATGCGGGGTCTGCTGGGCGAGAGTGCTTCGCTGAGAAAGACCCCGCATCAAGTGCGGGGAAGGGAATCTTTTTAAGAGTCGGCACCAAAGGCCGTTAGTATGACAACGCTTTATTCTTCGGGTTAGCCACAAATGCCGATGTGTTTTCACGGGCATGACTCCCTTATCTACCCCCACCCGATCTTCGCCCGCATAAACGCATAGCCGAGCGCCATAAATGCAGCGCGCTCGCTGTTGTCCTTGCCATAGCCATGCCCGCCGGCGGGTGGCTCGTACAGATGGGCGTCATAGCCCATCGCTTGCAGTTTCGCCGTCATCTTGCGCGCGTGGCCGGGGTGGAC
>CALDZQ010000110.1 GCA_937944035.1 uncultured Neomegalonema sp.
CGGAGGAAATCGAAATGCACATGCGCATCGAAGATCGCTCGCTGCGTCGTGTGTTTCGTAAGGAGCACGGCGAGATCCTGACACTCGCATTCTGGGAGGCGATGCAGAGGTCTCACGAAGAAGGGGATGTACCGAGTGTCAACACCTATCCGGGGCATTGCAAGCTGTAAAAATGTACAGGCTAGAGCATTTTCAAGGGTAATGAATTCATTGCCCGACTCGGAAAACGCGCCAAAACAAGAAGTTAGACCATCCTGAATGATCCTTATATCATTCAGGATGGTCTAAGGCCGGATGATCCGCACGCGGTCGATGCTGATTTCCGGTATGCCTTCCACATCGGCTGAAGGCACGAACTCCACATCAATCTCGCCGCCATCGAACAGGCCCGACGCGATCTGGCGGTTAATGAGGCTGGTGATGTCAAAGCTGGTCGGCTCGTTGGTCATGAACTGTGCGAAGGGCGTGAAGATGCCTGCAAAGTATGGCCCGCGCGGGTCCGGTGTCGTGCCGTCGGGCATGTTGACATAGATGAAATAGTAGATGCCCGGCGGGGTTTCAAAATCGATCCCCTCCAGTTGCAGCACGACCGGAGACGCCCCTTGTGTGGCGGTGTTGGTCTCGAATGCCATCTCCGGCGGGGCGGGTGCTTGCATTGCCTGCGCGAAGGCGACATCGCCGTCTGCGGCGGGGCGCACGAACCGCGCCGACTGTGCGGCGACGGGGGCGTTCGAGCGGATTGACAGCTTGCGCCGCGCCGCGCCCAGCCGCACCGCACCGGCCTCGGCAAGCGACACCTCGGTCGCGTCCATCGCTTCGACGCTCGGCTCGGCGGGGCGGGTGAAGACCAGCGCTTGCGAACGATCCTCCGGGTCCACTTCCATCATCATCGCCGCCATCGCTGCGGTGGGTTCTGCGGGTGCTGTTGCGGTATTGGCGACAAAGAACGCCGCGTTCGGGTCGATGCCGACGGGGGGCGTCGGGTCGTCATCATAGCGGTAATCAAGCTGTGCGGCGCTGTCGAGCACATCGCCGCCGGAGAGGGTAACAAAGCTGCCGCGCTCGTCAACAAAGCGGTAGCGCGTGTCCATAAACGCGCGGTTCCCGGTCGGGTTGCGCCGCCCGCCGCCCAGTCCGAGCCAGCGGTTCCACAGGCGGTCAATCTGCGCATGGTGCAACCAGAAGATCGGGTCTTCACCCGCCGTGGCCGGATTGCCCATCAGCCCGCCGATTTCGACATGCACGACGTTATGCGGGGTTTGCTCAAGCGTTCCGGTAAAGAAAGGCCGCTCGAACCGCACCGTCTGCATCGCGCCGAAGCTGTTCGTGACCCAAGACGGCATCCGCGCGCCGCCATTGATCGGGCCGTTGCGCTGCGGCTCGTACAGGGCGTTGTTGAAGGTCGGAAAGCGGAACGGCGCGGGCAAGGCATCCTGCCCCGGTACGCTGTAATCCCAGTATGGCAGGGTCAGCGACGGGCTGCCGGACGCCTCGCGCAGGATACGCTCGAAATAATACAGGTACATCCTGTGCCAGCTGAGGAAATCAACGCTGCCGTGACGGCATGTCCCCCACGGCGCGCCCTGTGGCGGGACGGTGGTGCGGCGGTCAAAGCCGTGAATGCGCGCCTGATAATTCCAGCTTGTCGGGTCGTTATCACCGCGCGATTTCATCACCTGAACCCCGCGCCGCAGGGCATCGATCTCCGGCCCGTTCGCGCCCAGCGCATAGATGTTCCGCCGCACCATTTCGCTCGGTTCGGGGATCGGCGTCGGGGGCGGTGTTGGTGTCGGGTTGGGGTTTGGCGTCGGTGTGGGCGTTGTTACGGGCGGTTCCGACGGGCCTGAACCGCCAAAATCGGCAAGCTCCCACCAGTTGTTAGGCAGGTCATCCAGACTGCCGAGGCTTATGAACTCCTGTGCAATCGCTTGATGAGCGGTCAGTGCGCCCACTCCCCCTGCGGTTGCTCCAGTCAAAAAGCCACGCCGTGTCAATGGCTTATGCTCAAACGCTTTGAACTTGGACATTGTAATCCCCCCCAAATATTAACAAAAACTACACTATTTCCCATAAAATGTCCAAAACTGGAACATGTACAGCGATATTTTTCGCTTTAGGATCAATCAGGGAGCAGGCCGGAATTGCACGGCGGTACAATGTTTCAATCCTATTCGCTTTGTGTAACGGCTGATGACGTTTGATTGAGATCAGGGTTGATCGGCTTGCAGGGAAGATGAATGGGGCTATCGTTCTAAGCACCGGGGCAGATTATCTGTCGCGTTGAAATAAAAAGGACTGTCATTATGGAAAGTAACCTGCAAACCAGACGTCTTGAAGAAATTATTTCCAACAGCACCGGCCCTGTATTGGTCAGCTTTTACAATGAAACCTGCGAGGGCGGTGTCTGCGGGGTGCAAAACGCTTATTTGGACAAGCTTGCACATGACCTGCACGGCGCGACGGCGCGGTTCGAGAAAATTGATCTCGACCAATCGCCTGAGCTGGTCGGGAAATACCAGATCACCACACTGCCCTCCGCCCTGCTTTTTGTGGATGGCGAGATTCACACGCGGCTGTCGGGCCTCACTGATCCGGGCGTTCTGGCCTGTACCGTGCTTCAACAGGTCGAGGACAGCGGCGCATTGATGGCCAGCACCGGGCATCTTTGTCCGATGCCGCAGGTGGCGGCATAATCGGGGGCTGCACATAAAAACGCCTGCCTCGCATCCGGTGCGGGACAGGCGTTTTTTATTCGTCAATGCGCAATGCGGCGCGGATCAGTTATCCAGGAAACTCCGCAACTTCCGGCTCCGCGAAGGGTGCTTGAGTTTGCGCAGGGCTTTCGCCTCGATCTGGCGGATGCGTTCGCGGGTGACGCTGAACTGCTGGCCGACTTCTTCGAGCGTGTGGTCGGTGTTCATGCCGATGCCAAAGCGCATCCGCAGGACACGTTCCTCACGCGGGGTGAGCGAGGCGAGGACGCGGGTGGTGGTGTCCTTGAGGTTCGACTGAATGGCGCTGTCGAGCGGCAGGATCGCGTTCTTATCCTCGATGAAATCGCCAAGCTGGCTGTCTTCCTCGTCGCCAATCGGCGTTTCCAGCGAAATCGGCTCCTTGGCGATTTTCATCACCTTGCGGACCTTCTCCAGCGGCATCTGGAGTTTCTGCGCCAGTTCTTCCGGTGTCGGCTCGCGGCCGATCTCGTGCAGCATCTGGCGGCCTGTGCGGACCAGTTTGTTGATCGTCTCGATCATGTGGACCGGGATACGGATCGTGCGGGCCTGATCGGCAATCGAGCGGGTGATCGCCTGCCTGATCCACCATGTCGCATAGGTCGAGAATTTGTACCCGCGACGGTATTCAAACTTATCCACGGCCTTCATCAGGCCGATATTGCCTTCCTGAATGAGATCAAGGAATTGCAGGCCACGGTTGGTGTATTTCTTGGCAATCGAGATCACGAGGCGCAGGTTTGCCTCGACCATTTCCTGCTTGGCCTGACGGGCTTCTTTCTCACCCTTTTGCACGGTCTGGACGATGCGGCGGAATTCGCCGATGTCGACACCGATCAGGCGGCCCACTTCGGCGATGTCGCCGCGCACTTCCTCAACTTTTTCACGGTCGTTCTCGATCAGCTTTGCCCAGCCCTTGCCGGACAGTTTCGAGACGCGGTCCACCCAAGTCGGGTCAAGCTCGGAGCCTTGGTATTCGGCGATGAATTCCGGGCGTTTGACCTTGTGTTTGTCGGCCACTTTCACAAGCTGCGTCTCAAGCCCCATCAGGCGGCGGTTGATGCCGTAAAGCTGATCGACCAGTGTTTCGATACGCTGATTGTTGAGGTGCAGGCTGTCCACCTTTTGCACCAGATCGCTGCGCAGGCGCTGGTAAGCGAGTTCCTGCTTGGCGCTGAAGCTGGCTGATTTACTGGTCGCTGCCGCCATACGCTCCTGCTGCATCGAGCGCAGACCCTGGTAGGCGTCGGCAATCTCACCCAATGTTTCGAGCGCTTGCGGTTTAAGCTGCGCTTCCATTGCGGACAGGGAGAGGGTGTTGTCGTCGAAATCGTCGTCGTCCGAATTGTCTTCGACGGGACGCGCGCCTTCTTCCTCTTCGCCGTTGGCAACGCGTTTGGCGCGCTCTTTTTCCTCTTCGGCCTCGCGTTCTTTTTTCTCGGCTTCGAGGCGGTTTTTCTCTTCTTCCACCGCTTTGGTGCGGGCGGCTTCGATTTTCTCGTTCTCGATCCGCTGCGTCTCAGGGATCGAGCCGGCGTTGGGGTCTTCGAAGGTTTTGCCGAAGGTCGCGTCGAGATCGATCACGTCGCGCAGCAGAATATCGCCCTCGATCAACTCCTCGCGCCAGATGGTGATCGCTTGGAAGGTGAGGGGGCTTTCGCACAGCCCGCCGATCATGGTGTTGCGGCCGGCCTCGATACGCTTGGCAATCGCGATCTCGCCCTCGCGGGAGAGCAGTTCGACCGATCCCATTTCGCGCAGGTACATGCGGACGGGGTCGTCGGTGCGGTCGACTTCGGTGCTGGTGCTGGCGGAGGTCATCAGCTCGCGGGAGGAGGATTCTTTTTCCTTCTCCTTGGTGCTTTCGTCCTCGCCCTGATCTTCCTCAACGACACTGACGCCCATCTCGGACAGCATCGACATCACGTCTTCGATCTGGTCGGGGGAGACTTTGTCGGAGGGCAGGACACGGTTCAGCTCGTCATAAGTGATCGTTCCACGGGCTTTCGCCTGTGTAATCATCTTCTTGACCGAGGCTTGGCTCATGTCGAGAATCGGTGCCTCGCCCCCTGCTGGAGCGGCGGTATCCTGATCGGCGTTCACGTCTTTAGCGGCCATTATCATCTCTCGTCGTCTCGCTTCGCGTCAGGGCGTCGCGAGAATCAGTGCCTTCGTGGCGGCGTTTCTTAGTCTTCTTCCACAGTTCCTGGTCGATGTAGTGCTGCACACTCGCGGTGTCCTCTTCGGCGATTGCCGGAACAACGCGACTGAGTTCCGCCTGATGAGATGCCCGCGCGGCAATCATCCTTTGGAACGAGCCTTCATCCCCATCCTGTGAAAAACGTTCTTCTGCCTCGCGGCGTTCGATCTCCCGTGCGCAAATCGCATTATATCGTTCTATTGCTGACGTTAAATGGTCACTGTCCGATGAATCTTCAGCATAAGAAGTCAAACGCTCAAAAAGCGCCTGATCGTAACGTACCATTTTCCGCCGGGTCTCCATGAGGAGTGATGAGACGGTTATACCTGTCTCCTGATCGGCGAGATCGAAGTATGCAGATATGAGGGCTGCACGAATCAAGTCAAGGTCGCGATTCGCAAAATCTGTCGTCGCGAGCGAATCGCAACATACCGCAAGGGCACTTGGCGAGGCGAAAGCGCGGCGTAAAATCTCACTCTCCAACATAGCGCGCTGGTTGATTTCACCTTGCATGGCGAGCGATGAGCGGCGGGTTTCATTGCGGGCGGCGAGGGGGGGCTGGCCGATGCCTCCACGCGGCCCATTGTGGTCAAAACCGCCGGGTTTCTGCGGAAAACGGGTGGCATTCCCGGATTTTTTAGGCGCAAAAAGAGAGGCCCGGCGTTCCTTGAAAGCGGCTTCGTAATGGTTGCGCACACCCATGTCGCCGATGCCGCTGAGCAGGACACGGATGCGCGCGTCGAATGCCGCGCGGCGCTCCGGTGTCTC
>CALDZQ010000111.1 GCA_937944035.1 uncultured Neomegalonema sp.
CATCTTCACGCCCTTCGCACAGTTCATGACCAACGAGCCGACCAGCTTTGACATCACCAGCCTCATCAACCGCCAGATCGCGTCGGGCCTGTTCGATGGCGGCGAGATTGATGTGGAGTTCGTGCCCTCAGCCGATGTGGAGGGCATACCGGAAATCAGCATCGACCGCGTGCGGATCATCCGGCCTTAGACCATCCTGAATGATATAAGGATCATTCAGGATGGGTCTAACTTCTTGTTTTGGCGCGTTTTCCGAGTCGGGCAATGAACCCATTGCCCTTGATAACGCTCAAAAAAAAGGGCGGCCCCGCGCCGCCCTTTCTGTTTTCGTCCGTATCGGGGCGTTCGTTGGTTGCCGATGCGATCAGCATCTTCGCGCCTGCGATGCTCTTTGACGGCCCGCCCCGGTATTCGCCCCTATTCGCTGTCACGATTATAAGCTACGCATTGCCCTTGATAACGCCCTAGAATGTCTTCAGGCTGCTTTTGATCGCCGACAGCAATTCGGGCGGGGTTGCGGGACGGGCCGCGACAGCGCTCAGCGCATCAACAACGGCTTGCCCACATGCGTTCGAAAGATCCACGGCGGCGAGAATGCGGTCTTCCACCGCTTCGCTATCATCGCTCAAAATACGGATTGAGTTTTCATATCTGGCTTTCACATGCGTTCTCCCTTCACCGATTAACTATGAAGTGTAGTTTTAGTTCCACACCCCCAGAGGTAAGGAATTCTCAAACAAGTATTTCGTTCATAAAGGCTGCGGTATATGAAGCGCCTCAGAGAGGCACTGAACCATGAACACAGATTTCTATCGCGTGAAACGCCTGCCCCCTTACGTCTTCGCGGAAGTGAACCGCATGAAGGCGCAACTGCGGGCCGAAGGGCATGATGTCATCGATTTCGGCATGGGCAATCCGGACATGGATACGCCGTCCCATATCGTTGAAAAGCTGATCGAGACGGTACAGCGCACGCGCACCCACAGATACTCGACCTCCAAAGGCATCCCCGGTCTGCGCAAGGCCCAAGCGGCCTATTACGAGCGGCGCTTTAACGTCACGCTCGACCCTGAGACCGAGATTGTCGCGACGCTCGGCTCGAAGGAGGGGTTGGCCAACCTCGCGGCGGCGATTTCGGCCCCCGGCGACGTGATCCTCGCACCCAACCCGTCTTATCCGATCCACGCCTTCGGCTTTATGATCGCGGGCGGAACACTGCGGCATATTCCGATCCCGACGCGGGATGACGGCACGTTTGACGGCGAGAAATACCTCGCCACCCTCGACCGCGCCGTGCGGCACTCGGTTCCGAAACCGGCGGCGATTGTGGTGAACTTCCCGTCCAACCCGACCGCGCTGATCTGTGATTTGGATTTTTATACCGACCTCGTGGCATTCGCGCGCAAACACGAGATTTGGCTGCTGTCAGATGTCGCCTATGCGGAGATGTATTACGACGGCAACCCGCCGCCCTCGATCCTGCAAGTGCCCGGCGCGAAGGACGTGGCGGTGGAGTTTACCTCGCTGTCGAAAACCTATGCGATGCCGGGCTGGCGCATGGGCTTTGCCGTCGGGAATCACCACCTGATCGGCGCGCTGACGCGGATCAAAAGCTATCTCGATTACGGCGCGTTCACCCCCATCCAAGTGGCCGCAAGCGCCGCGTTGAACGGGCCGCAGGACTGCATCGCGGAAATCCGCCAAGTCTATCACGACCGCCGCGACGCGATGGTCGAGGCGATGGGCCGCGCGGGCTGGGATATTCCCCCGCCCCCCGCGACGATGTTCGCGTGGTCGCCCGTGCCCAAACCGTTCGCGCATCTCGGCTCGATGGGGTTTGCGAAGATTATGCTCAGCGAGGCCGATGTCGCCGTCTCGCCGGGGGTGGGTTTCGGAGAATACGGCGAGGGCTTCATCCGTGTCGCGCTCGTGGAGAATGAACAACGCATCCGTCAGGCCGCGCGCAGCGTGAAGAAGATGATGGAAAATGTGGACGATGTACTGGCCCGCTACGAGGCCGCATCGGCAGTGGAGGCAGCGGAATGAGTGACGAACCGAAGAAATTCGGGCGTACAATTCAGCTTTTTCTCGTCGATGGATCACCCAACGGGCTTATGATCGCATCCCTTCACGGCTGGACTGGATCGGTGTTGGTGTGCAGGCAAACCACATTTGCAAAACTGTTACAACGTCCGGAGGTCGACCGGACCGGCGTTTACCTGCTGTATGGTCCGGACCCGACCAATCCGCTGCGGATGCGCGCTTATGTCGGCGAGGCGGACAGCGTGAAATCCCGCATTGCGCAAAGTGCGGGGCAACGGGACTTTTGGGAAATCGCGGTCGCCATAACCACATCGGATGAAGCCCTTACCAAAGGCCATGTCCGCTATCTGGAAGCGCGCATCATAGAGCTGGTCAAGTTTGCGGATCGGGTGTCGCTGGACAATGTTCAGGAACCGCCTTCGCAAACGCGGCGATTGCCGGAGGCTGATCGCGCGAATATGGAAGCGTTTCTCGACAACCTGAAAGTCGTTTTACCGGTTGTCGGCATTGAAGCGTTGAAAGTTGTTCCGAAAACAGCACAGGCTCCATCAACAGAAAACAATCCTTCCGCAAACGCGGGAGAGGTTCATTTCGAGATCAGGCATAAATCCGGTGTAAAAGCCCGTTCGTTCGAGGCAGATGGCGACTTTATCGTTACCGTCGGTTCGGAATCGCTTAAAGATACGGGTGGCGTCCGCGCCAATTATACGGACCTGAAAGACGATCTGATCGAAAGCGGAATACTGATACCCGATGATGCCAGCGGACGGTATATTTTCAAGGAATCATTCGCTTTCCGCAGTCCATCGGCAGCGGCGGCGATTGTCTTGGACCGGAATGCCAATGGCCGGGTTGAATGGAAAGTTGTTGGTCAGAAAATGACCTATCATGAATGGCAATCGCAGGCCGTTGACGGAGCTATAGAAAATGAGTGAACCCTATAAGATCGGCATTGCAGGGCTTGGCACTGTTGGTGCGTCCACCCTGCAACTGCTCGTCAACGAGAACGCTCGGATTTCGGCGCGGGCGGGGCGGCCCCTGAAGGTGACGGGCATCAATGCGCGGGATCGGGCCAAGGATCGCGGCGTTGATCTGGCCGCGTTCGAGTGGTTTGACGATCCGGTGGCGCTGGCCAAAAGCGACGGCATCGATATGTTCATCGAGATGATCGGCGGCTCGGAAGGCGTGGCCAAAGCCTCCGTCGAGGCGGCGCTGGCATCCGGCAAGGCTGTCGTCACGGCGAACAAGGCGCTGGTCGCCCATCACGGCGCGGCGCTGTCGAAGCTGGCCGAGGAAACGAAGGGCGCATCGCTGCATTTCGAGCCTGCGGTGGCGGGCGGTATTCCCGCGATCAAGGCGCTGCGTGAGGGCATGGCCGGAAACGGGGTCACGCGGGTCAGCGGTATTCTCAACGGAACCTGCAACTACATCCTGACCGAGATGGAAACCACCGGCGCGGCCTTTGCCGGTGTGCTGGCCGACGCGCAGGCGCTGGGCTACGCGGAAACCGACCCGACTGCGGATGTGGGCGGGTTTGATGCCGCGCACAAGCTGGCGATTATGGCCGCGATTGCCTTCGGGCAGCAGATCAATTTTGACGCGGTGCAGATTGACGGGATCGAGAGCGTTTCGGCCGAGGACATCGTCGCCGCCGCCGATATGGGCTATCGCATCCGCTTGCTGGGCGTGGCAGAGCGCACAGCTTCAGGCGTCTCGCAACGGGTGCGCCCGTGCCTGACGCCGACCAATTCTCCCCTTGGCAAGATCACGGGCGTCACGAATGCGGTGCTGATCGAGGGCGATGCCATCGGTGCGGCGATGCTGACCGGACCCGGCGCGGGCGGTTATGCAACGGCGAGTGCGGTGCTGGCGGATGTGGTCGATGCGGCGCGCGGGAACTGTCCCCCCACGTTCGGCCTGCCCGTAAGCGATCTCGCGACCGCAAGCACGGAACCCGTGGCCGATGAGGGCGCTTTTTACATGCGTGTTTCGCTGAAAGATCAACCGGGCACGCTGGCGGCGGTGGCGACCGCGCTGGGCAAGGAGGGGATTTCGATCCACCAGATGCGCCAGCACGACCACACCGGCGACATGGCCCCCGTGACGATTGTAACGCACAGCACGACGCTGGCCGCAGTGGATCGGGCGAAGGCCAATATCGCGTCACTCGACGTATCACTCGCGCCGCCTGTGTCGATGCGGATTGTGGGTGCTTAAGCTAAATTAAGGCCCGACATTGCAACATGATGTGTTTTCGCTCATAGCAGGGCGTACAACGCATATTTCAAAGCTGAAAGTGGGATAAAACCGCATGACCGAAGCCATTAGCCCAGAGAATGATTTCAAGGACCGGATGCTGTCGCTCGGTTTGGCCCGCGTCAGCGAAGCCGCCGCCATCGCCTCCGCCAAGCTGATCGGGCGCGGCGATGAGAAGGCCGCCGACCAGGCCGCTGTCGATGCGATGCGCACGCAGCTGAACATGCTTGATATTGCGGGCGTTGTTGTCATCGGCGAGGGCGAGCGCGACGAAGCGCCGATGCTGTATATCGGCGAGGAAGTCGGCAGCGGCATCGCCGGCGCGCCGGAAGTGGACATCGCACTTGATCCGCTGGAAGGCACGACCCTGACCGCGAAAGCCATGCCCAACGCGCTGGCCGTCATCTCGATGGGCGCACGCGGGTCGATGCTTCATGCGCCCGATGTTTACATGGACAAGCTGGCGATCGGCCCCGGATTCGAGCCGAACCTCGTGACGCTGGATATGTCCCCCACCGAACGGGTTGTGGCGCTGGCCAAGGCCAAGGGCTGTAAGCCAAGCGACATTACCGTCTGTATGCTGGAACGCCCCCGCCACCACGAAACGCTGCTGGAGCTGCGCGAAACGGGTGCGGCAATCCGGCTCATCACCGATGGTGACGTGGCCGGGGTGATCCACTGTGCGGAGCCTGAAGTGACGGGCATCGATATGTATATGGGATCGGGGGGCGCGCCGGAGGGTGTGTTGGCCGCATCGGCGCTGAAATGCATGGGCGGGCAGATTCAGGGCCGCTTGTTGTTCCGCAACGACGACGAGCGGGGCCGCGCCGCCAAAGCGGGCATCACCGATCTGAACCGCATCTACACCCGCGACGACATGGTGCAGGGCGACGTGATTTTCGCTGCGACGGGTGTGACGGACGGCTCGATTGTTAAGGGACTTCGCCGGATTGGCGGCTATATCGAGACCGAGACGATGCTGATGCGCTCGCGCACACGCTCGCTCCGCCGTTTGATTTACAAAAGCCCTGTGAAGGACTAAGCCCATGACAATGCTCGGATTTCTGTGGTTTATCATCGCCATGCTCGGCGCGTTCATCATCGGTGTGCTTGTGGGGCGTTTCTGGGACGGCAAGTTGATCGTTGACGGCGAGGTTGTCGGCGGCGGTCATCACGGTTCTGACGGCCACCACTGAGTTTTTATGAACAGCGTCATACTCCGCCCCCGCCTTCGATGAAGACAGGCTCCGGCGGAGTATCCGGCACGGTGTCTCCCGCAATAGCCTGACACATTTCGCGAGACTGGATTTTCTGCCTTCGCAGAAAATGACTATGTTTGTGGGGCAGGATTCGTGAACATGACCGAAGGCAAAAAATCGCTGACGGGGCGGACATGGCATCTGCCCAACGCTGAAACCGAGCGCACGGGGCTGGCGATTGCGCAGCGGCACGGCTTGCCGGAAATCGTCGGGCGTGTACTGGCGGCGCGCAATGTCGGTATAGACGACGCGCCGCACTACCTCGCCCCCACCCTGCGCGAGATGATGCCGGACCCCTCCTCCCTGATCGATATGGACGTTGCCGCCGACCGCCTGGCGCGGGCTGTGCGGGATGGCGAGAAGATCGCGGTGTTCGGGGATTACGATGTCGATGGCGGCTCGTCCGTTGCCTTGCTGCAACGCTGGCTGAATGCGATGGGTTTGCGGGCGGGGGTGCATATTCCCGACCGGATCGACGAGGGCTATGGCCCCAATGACGCGGCGATGAGTGCGCTGGCGAAGGATCATTCGCTGATTATCTGCGTCGATTGCGGAACGCTGAGCCACGGCCCGATTGCCGCCGCCATCGCCGGGGGCGCGGATGTGATCGTTGCGGACCACCACATCGCGGGCGAGACGCTGCCCGACTGCACCGCCATCGTGAATCCCAACCGCCATGACGACGATTCCGGCCTGCCGCAGCTGTGTGCGGCGGGAGTGGTGTTTCTGCTGCTGGCGGCGACGAACCGCGCGCTGCGGCCTGATTTTCCCGGCGGCAAGGAGCCGGACCTGCGCCAATGGCTTGATCTGGTGGCGCTGGCCACGGTGGCCGATGTTGCGCCGTTGCAGGGGCTGAACCGCGCGTTCGTGCGGCAGGGTCTGAGCGTGATGCGGCAGCGACGCAATGTGGGTATTGCGGCCTTGGCGGATGTGGCGCGCATGGATGCCGCGCCGACGGCGTTTCACCTCGGATTCCTGCTCGGCCCGCGCGTGAATGCGGGCGGGCGGATCGGCGAGGCGGATATGGGCGCGCGGCTGCTGGCCTGCGACGAACCGGAGGAAGCGGCGGGGTTGGCCGCGATGCTGGATCAATACAACAGCGACCGCCGCGAGATCGAGGCGCAGGTGCAGCTTGCCGCGATTGAACAGGTCGAGGCGCGCGGCATCGAGGGCGGCTTGGTATGGGCCGCCGGCGAGGGCTGGCATCCGGGCGTGGTCGGGATCGTCGCCAGCCGTCTGAAAGAACGCTTCAACCGCCCGGCAATCGTGATCGGTTTCGCGGATGGCGAGGGCAAGGGGTCGGGCCGTTCGGTCACGGGCGTCGATCTGGGCCGCACGATCCAAGCCGCTGTGCGCGAGGGGCTGTTGCTCAAGGGCGGCGGGCATAAGCTGGCGGCGGGGCTGACGATTGACGAGGACAAGCTGGCCGAGGCGATGGCGTGGATTGATGCCGCGCTGTGCAAGCAGGGCGCGGACAGTATCGGCCCGCGCAGCCTGACCCTTGACGGCGCGCTCTCCCCGCGCGGGGCAACGCTGGACCTGTGCGGCTTGCTGGAGCAGGCGGGGCCGTTCGGCGCCGGATCACCCGCCCCGCGCTTTGTCTTCCCCGACGTGCGGATCGAACGGGCGCGTGAGGTTGGCGACGGGCATCTGTCGATGACGATCTCGGATGGCGGGCGGCTGGACTGCATCGCTTTCCGCGCCTTTCAGAGCGAGCTTGGCCCCGCGATCATGGAAAACCGAGACCGCCGTCTTGATGTGGTCGGGCGCTTACAGATTGACGAATGGCAGGGGCGCAAGAAGCCTAAGCTGTTCCTGGAGGACGCGCGGATACCGCTCGACTGACGCTCAGGCCGGATCGAGCAACGCGGGCGTGTCGGATTTGGCGCTGTTAACGGCGGGGCCGACGGCGTGGAAGGCGAAAAAGTCTTCCGGCGCAGGCTGCATCAACGTCGCCGCGCCCTTGCCCTCCTCCCCCAGCCACAGCGCGTAATCGCCGGGCCGGATAATAACCGGCATCCGGTGATGGATCGGGGCCAGAGCGGCATTCGCGGCGCAGGTGACAATCGCGCAGGTGTCGAGCGGGGCCACACCGGGAGCTTCCCACCGCTGCCAAATACCCGCGAAGGCGAAGACGGGCGCGGCGGGTGCGTGGAAGTAGAACGGGGTGCGAGGTTTAGAATCACCCGCCTGCCATTCATAGAAACCCGCCGCCGGAATCAG
>CALDZQ010000112.1 GCA_937944035.1 uncultured Neomegalonema sp.
GTGAAAAAATCGGGACGGACAGGTGTTTCGGTTTTGAGAAGCGCTTGAGTCATCGTGACCTCCATAAATACGGAAGCCAGAGGCGAACCCCCAATCTCCCGATTGAAAGTCCCGGCGTTCAGGATGAATGCGAGCGGGAGGAAACCCTCCCCGGCGACGCCATCGCCATAGTGCTCAAGAGATCAATAGAACAGCATTCCACCGAAGAATTGCCTGAGAGCGTCACGGCGATGTCGATTACGGATCTTTACGGCGCATTGCGATAAAGATGAGGCAGAATGTCGCGATTCCGGTTGACAGAAAAACCGTTCTTCGATACCCGAAAAATCACACGGGAGAGAGCGTCGAAAGACGCCGCCGAAGGAGCAACCGCCCCGGAAACTCTCAGGCATCAAGGACCGTGTAAAGCAGGACACTCCGAAGAGCGACCGGACAGCCATCCGGTACACCGAAGGAGCAAGCGGGCAATTCTGCGCCCGTGAATCTCTCAGGTCCATAACGGAGGGGGCGCCGCGTTTCATGTGAGACGCAGGCCATCCCTCTGGCATGTGCGCTGAAAGATGAAGACCATGACACAACCGATCCGTACCGTAGCCGTCCTTGGTGGCGGGATCACAGGCGTGACCACCGCTTACGCCCTCGCCCTGCGCGGGCTTGATGTGACCGTCTATGAACGCAACCGCTACGCCGCGATGGAGACCTCGTTCGCCAATGGCGGACAGCTTTCCGCCTCGAACGCCGAGGTCTGGACCCACCCGTCCACCATCCTCAAGGGCATCATGTGGATGTTCCGCAAGGACGCACCGCTGTTGCTGAACCTCAAGCCGAGCTGGCACAAATACTCGTGGATCGCCGAGTTCCTCGCCTCCATGCCCCACTACGAGACCAACACGATTGAAACGACCCGCATGGCCATCGCCGCACGCGACCACCTTTTCCGCTGGGCGCGGGACGAGGGCATCGATTTCGATGTCGAGAATCGCGGCATCCTGCATGTCTATCGCAAGCAGAAAAACTTCGAGCACGCCCGGCGTGTCAACGCTCTGCTTGCAAAAGGCAGCCTGCACCGGGACGAGCTGTCCCCCGACGACATCAAGCAGATCGAACCGACGCTTGAGGGCGACTGGCACGGCGGCTTTATGACCCCCTCGGATGCCAGCGGCGACATTCACAAATACACCGTCGGTCTGGCCAAAGCGGCGGCGAAACGCGGGGTGAAGTTCCTGCACGGAACCGACGTGATCTCTCTGAAAGCCAAGCGCAACGGCAGCGGCGTCAAAGTGCGCAGCCTGGTCGATTCGCAAACCTACGATTCCATCGTCGTCTGTTCGGGCGTTTCCAGCCGCGAGTTCGCGCGTCAACTGGGCGACCGGATCAATGTCTATCCGGTGAAAGGCTACTCGATCACCGTGAACCTGGATGACGCCGAAAGCCGCGCGGGCGCGCCGCGTGTCAGCCTGCTGGATGACGAGACGAAACTGGTCTCCAGCCGCCTTGGCGAAGACCGCTTCCGCATCGCCGGGACCGCAGAATTCAGCGGCTTTAACCGCGACATCCGCGCCGGCCGCACGGCCCCGCTGGTCAAATGGGTCGAGACGCATTTCCCCAATGTCTCCACCGAACGCTGCGTCCCGTGGGCGGGCCTGCGCCCGATGATGCCGAACATGATGCCAAAAGTCGGGCCGGGCAAAGCGCCGGGGGTTTTTTACAACACCGGTCACGGCCACTTGGGCTGGACGCTGGCGGCAGGCACGGCCGAGAGCATCGCGACGCTCATGGCGGGTGAGGAATCTCGCCAGCAGCAGGCGGCGGCGTAACGTTTACGCCACCGACAGCCCCTGAACATGGTGCTTTGCGATCAGATCAGCGATGAGGCCGGAGGCTTTGGCCTCATCGACAAATTCTTGCAGCCATACCGCCGCTTCAGCATTGGCTATCGGCGTTCCGACGCCCTGCTGCACCGCGCTGAACTTACCGTCCAGAATTCGCGCGCCGGGCATCGCTTCTCTATCCGTATTCAAGCGCGGGCGCAGGGCGGCGAGCGCCTCCAGCCCTTGCGCCTGAAACATCTCCAGCGCCGCATCCATAGTATCACCACGCACCAATTCAGCGTGTTTGAGATTATTCTCCAACCACAACCCGTAGGCCGCCCGTCCCATTACCGCGATGCGATTGCCGGGCGCGTCCACATCTTCAACCCGCTTCAGCGGCGATCCGGCGGGGACCAGATAGGTCGCTTCAATCTCGCAATATGCGGTCGTGAACGCGATATGCTCGGCCCGCTGCGGCTCCGCTCCGATATTGCCGATGTCCCATTCTGCCACTGCATCGGCCAGCACACCCGGAGAAGGATAAGGGCGATAGCTGACCTCCACGCCCAACCGCCGCGCAATCTCGGCGGCAAGATCGGGCGAAACTCCGGCGGGATCGCCATTTTCGGCTTTGCTGGTGACAAGCAGGAAATTGCTCATGTTGATCGCGGCGCGCAACACGCCGGTGGGCGCCAGCTGGGCGATCACGATCTCACTTGGAGCAGGCATTGAACTTCTCCTCAAATCGGGTCGCTGGCCTGCCACGTTGTCATCAGACCGCGCAGCTCGATCTTGGTCGTTTTGAACCGCCGCTCAATCGCCGCCCGCAGATCCTCGTGCGAGTCGCGCAGATTATTGAGCGCGCCCTTGGCATTCGCCCCGCGCAGGATCAGCTTGGCCAGCATGTTCTGCCTCAACCCCAGCGGCGTGACACTTGCGCCAAAGCAGACACCGCCGGGCGCGAGGCAGTCAATGGCGTTGTCGAACACGACTTCCTTGTCCGGTATCGCGCCGGGCATACAGTGCAGCAGATGAAACAATCCGACCGAGTCGAACTCACCCTCCACCGGAAACGGCTCCAGCGCGTCACCGACGATCTCGGTCACATCCGCCCGCTTCAACCGCCGCGCCGCATAAGCCGTGGCGTTGGGGTTGAGGTCCATCAGCGTGATCTCTTTTTGCTCCGCCGGACACAGCGCCTTGTCGAGAAAATACCCCGTGGCCACGCCCACATCCAAGTGCCGCGCGCCCATACAGCTGTCGTAAAGCGCCAATTCCTCACGCAGCGAAATGCCCCAGGCATACGGGACCGCAACGTTCAAAACCGCAGCATCGTAGAGCGGCAGCGTGACCGCCCCGTAATACCGCGCGCCTGCATGAATATTGGCCATCGGAATCTCCCTGTGGAAGGGAAGATATAGACGGCGCGTACCAATAGTCCTGCTCCGAGCGGAAAGAAATACGCGATGTGAAGAGTTGATTGAAAAGATTCCGGCCCTTGCCTTGCTTCACAGAAAGCGACACGCTTGCGCCAAAGCGCGATTTTCAGCGAAGCGGACAACACTTCACGGCCCGAAAGCCGCGCCAAAATAATACGATAAAACAACACTGTGTTCGGAGTCGCGCCATGAACCCCGCCCTTAACCCTGTCATAGACGGCATGTCGATGCCCGCAATCCCAGCTGTTCAGGCTTGGGCGCGCGGGTATGACGGCGCGCGCGGGCCGTTGATCGATCTCTCGCAAGCCGTTCCGGGCTACCCGCCACCCCCTGAAATGCTGGCATGGCTGGGCGAGGCGGCGTCCTCCACCGCTGCGACGGGCTACGGCGAGATCGAGGGCGAGCCACAGTTGCGCGCAGCCTACGCCGCCCATGTTGCGGGCCTCTACAAGACCGCCATCAGCCCGACCGGGATTCACATCACATCGGGTTGCAATCAGGCGTTTCTGACCGTCGCGATGACCGTCGCCGGGGCGGGGGATGCGGTGCTGATGACCAATCCGTGCTATTTCAACCACGAGAGCACTTTGGAGATGCTGGGCATCGGCGCGCGCTATGTCGCCTGCGATCCGGCCAACGGGTTCCTGCCCGATCCCGCCGCCATCCGCGCAGCGATTACCCCCGAAATCCGCGCCTTTGCGCTGGTCAGCCCCAACAATCCCACGGGCAGCGTCTATCCGGCGGACCTGCTCGACGCGATCTGTGATCTGTGCCGCGAGGCCGGAATCTGGCTCATCATTGACGAGACTTACCGCGATTTCATGGACCCCGCCGACCGCCATCGCCTGCTGTCCCGGACCGGCTGGCAAGATACCGTGATCCAGCTTTACAGCTTCTCGAAATCCTTCTGCATCCCCGGCCACCGCCTCGGCGCGGTGTTGACGGGAGAGCGGGTGATCGGCGGCGTCGCCAAAGTCATGGACAACCTGCAAATCTGCGCCCCCCGCGCCGCGCAAATGGCCGTCGCCCGCGCGATAGAGCCGCTCACGGATTGGCGCGAAGGAAACCGCGCCGAAATCAACCACCGCGCGGCGGCCATGCGGGCCACAATGGCTGACGCGACGGGCTGGAAAATCAGCGCGATGGGCGCATATTTCGCTTATATCAAGCACCCGTTCGAGGGCCATACCTCGATCCAAATCGCGCAAGGATTGGCCGAAAAAGCGGGTATTTCCTGCATTCCCGGTTCCTTCTTCGGCACGGGCCAGGACCGCTATATCCGCCTCGCTTTCGCAAATGCCGACGCGGGCGTGATCGCGGGATTGGGCGCACGGTTACGCGGCTTCACACCCTGAAATCCGGCCATGCGAAAACCCCGCCCGAAACGGGCGGCACAGCCGATAACCATCTGAAAATCCTCACGGTTCCGGCGGCGGGGCCAGCACATACAGCGCCAGCGCGTGACAGTTGGCCAACACCTCGTCGACCGCGTGAAACCGCCGCTTCCGATGCCCCGGTGGGCGACCCGGCCGCAGCACCCGCGTTCTCGGCGAGCGCAATATCCCCGCATCCCGCCTCGCCCGCCATCGGGCCAGACGCAGCGCCTGTTCCGGCAAAGCCTCCAGCGCGGCCCGCGCCGCCAGCAAACGCCGGCACAGCCGCCCCGCATCCACCGGATCGTCCGGCAATACCGGTTTCGGTGTTTCGCGCACCGGATCAAACCCGTCAAAAAAGCTGATACGCGGGCCATAGCCCTTCGCCACGGGCGGTTTTGCAAAGCCAACCCGTTGTAAAGGCTCAATAATCGTAAAGCGCGGCACAGCCGCCCCCGCCCCGCGCGGGATCACCCCCGCAACCGGAGCCGCCCGCCGCACAGGCGCGGCAACGCGCAGTTCCCGCGCCTCGACAACAATCAACCGCCGCAGCGCCGATTCGGCAGGCCGCAAAATCCGCAGCGCCCAAGAGTGCAAATGCCTCGGCACAAAGCCCACAGACCGATCACCGGAAAGCCCCAAAGAATCGAACAACAGCGCCAGAACGCGCAGCAATGCCGCCAAATT
>CALDZQ010000113.1 GCA_937944035.1 uncultured Neomegalonema sp.
ATTCTGATTGCGCTGTTCCTTGAAATGCGGGCGTTCTCATCATTAAGCGCTCTAGGCGAGGCGCTTTTTCTGTCCTCTGACGGGCTGATAATGCTGGCCGTCGGGACGGTGATCGGCGGCATCCTTGCGGCGATCTTATTCACCACGACCGTGATCTCGATGCCGATGCTCGTTCATCGTGAACTCGATATTGTCACCGCGATCGTGGCGAGTTGGAAAACCGTAATCGCCAGCCCCGGCCCGATGCTGCTGTGGGGATTGATAATCGCAGGCATCACCTTTGTGTCGATGATCCCGATGTTTCTGGGGCTGGTCGTAAGCTTCCCCGTTCTGGGCTTCGCAACCTGGCATCTGTACGGAGCGGCCGTCGCTGAAACCCGCAAAAGGGCCGGGCCTGAATGACGGTACACGCATGTTATGTCAGAGCAATTTCGGGCAAGGTGGAAACACCTTGCGACTCCGAAATCGCGACAAAACAAAAGACTACAGCGTTGTGCGTGATTCAAAAATTACGCACAGCGCTGTAGCGGATTGTACGCAAAGCGCGCCCCGCACCATGCGTCAGACCAGGATCAAATCCGCAGCGAGTATGCTGGCATCGATACCGCCTGAACTCTGAATATCCAGCCTGTCACCATTGCCGAAGTCCAATGAGTAGACCGTCCCGCTGCCATTCAGCGAGCCATATGTGTCCAGAACGCCCTGTGCCGTGAGGCCGGGGTTGGTGTCTGCCCACAAGGCGTCGTCCAGCTCGATTTTATCGACGGCTTGCTCGAATTGGCTGATGCGATCGGATTCGTAGCCAAGCAGGAAGACGAATGTGTCTTCAGAACCATCCGCAAGGGTGTTCAGCCGGTCATTGCCGATACCCCCATCAAAACGGTCCACACCCTCGCCACCAACGAGCGTATCGTTGCCCTCCCCGCCGATCATCAGGTCGTTGCCGACGAAGCCTTCCAGACGGTCATCGCCCGCACCTCCGTAGAGCGTATCGTTGCCGCCGCCGCCATTCATGGTCTCGTTACCTTCACCGCCGTCGAGAATATCCTCGCCGGACGCCCCCCATAATTGGTCAGAGCCTGCGCCGCCAGTGACTGAATCATCACCTTCACCGCCCTGGATATAGTCGTTGCCCTCTCCACCGGTGACTTCGTCCGCACCGCCTTGGCCATAAAGGAAGTCATCCCCCAGACCGCCAATGATAACATCAACGCCATTGCCGCCTAATACCGTATCATGGCCTTCTCCGGCATCGACATAGTCATCATCACCGCGCGCGCTGATAAGGTCGTCACCCACCCCGGCGAGCAGCGTGTCATTGCCGTTACCTCCCATAAGGTTATCGTCGCCGTCACCACCGTCGAGGACATCGTCGCCGGTCCCGCCGTTCAAGACATCATTGCCCAGCCCGCCGGTCAGCGTATCGTCGCCGCCCCGTCCGAGCAGCACATCATTGCCGTCCAGGCCGAAGATCGTGTTGCTCGTGCCGCTCCCGTACAAGAAGTCCGCATTGGTGGAGCCGCTCAGCCCCTCGATGCTGATGAAGGTATCGCCGACCGCCTCGCCAGCGTTGTTTTCGGGGATAAAGAGGTCGACCGTTACACCAGCGGTCGCATTCGCGTAGCTCACGAAATCAATACCCGCACCACCGTCCATCATATCCGCGCCGAGACCGCCGTTCAGCAGGTCATCGCCATCACCACCGGCCATTGAATCGTCGCCCGTGCCGCCGAGAACATGGTCATTGCCTTCGCCGCCGGAGAGGTTATCGCTGCCGCTGCGCCCGTCAACGGTATCATCGCCAGCACCACCCGCCAGAGTGTTGACGCCGCCGCTGCCCGACAGAGAATCGTCCAGTCCGGAGCCGGCATAGCGTTCGATGGATGAATAGGTGTCGCCTGACGCATCGCCGGTATTGAGGGAATTATCTGCCAGATCGAGCACGATCCCGACGGCAGAATCCTCATAACTTGCGGTATCATAGCCGCTGCCGCCATTCAGCGTGTCCGCACCTGCGCCGCCGTCAAGAATGTCGTCACCCGCACCGCCCGCGAGAATGTCATCCCCGTCGCGGCCATAGAGTTCGTCGTTGCCGTCCAGACCGTTGATGTCATTGTTCGCGGCGTTGCCACCGAAACGGTCGTCAAAGTCAGAGCCGAGGATGTTTTCCAGCCCCGCATACGTGTCGCCCAGCGCATCGCCCGCATTGGCGAAAATGGCTTCCATATCCGCATGAACCGAGTCTGTGGCAAGGCGGAACGCGAGTGTATCAATGCCGTCGCCGCCATCAATGGAGTCTGCGCCGCTGCCACCCTCGATGTAATCGTCGTCCAGCCCGCCATTGATGGTATCGTCACCCGCTTCACCGCTGAGGCTATCAATACCGGCATCGCCGTTCAGGATGTCGTTGTCATCACCACCGCTCAGCCGGTCCTCGCCATCGCCACCGTTCAGCTCATCAGCACCCAGCTCACCGAACAATCGGTCATCCCCGGCGCCGCCGTTGAGGGTATCGTGCCCATCAGAACCGCTCAACTGATCGATGCCGTCTCCACCGTCAATGGAGTCGTTGCCCGTACCGCCGAAGAGCATATCATCGCCCGCATCACCCTCGATGATGTCGTCGCCAGCGTCACCGAACAGCTCGTCATTTTCCGTGCCGCCATTGATCGAGTCGGCGTCGCCGCCGCCCCTTATCATATCAATGCCCTGCCCGCCCGTGATCGTATCGAGACCGGATGACCCGTACACCGTGTCGTCGCCGTCGCCGCCGTGGAGCATATCGTCACCAGCGTTACCGCTGATGCTGTCATTCCCCAAACCGCCGAATGCGGTGTCATTGCCCGTGCCACCTGAAATGCTGTCCGCGTCATCACCGCCATCGAGGAAATCGTCACCGGCACTGCCGAAGATCGTGTCCAGGCCGACACCGCCGGTCAGCATATCGTCCTCGCTGCCGCCAGAGATAATGTCATCGCCGACACCGCCGTAAATCGAGTCGTTGCCGCCATCGCCGCGCAGCAGATCGTTGCCTTCACCGCCGGTTATGGTGTCCGCATCGTCACCACCGCTGATGTCGTCATTCCCCAAACCGCCGAATGCGCTGTCATTCCCCGTACCGCCTGAAATGCTGTCCGCATCATCACCGCCATCGAGCAAATCGTCGCCGGCACTGCCGAAGATCGTGTCCATGCCGACACCCCCGGTCAGCATATCGTCCTCGCTGCCGCCAGAGATCGTATCGTCGCCAACACCGCCGTAAATCGTGTCGTTGCCGCCATCGCCGCTCAGCAGATCGTTGCCTTCGCCGCCGGTTATGGAATCCGCATCGTCACCGCCGTTGACGCTGTCCGCGCCGAGGCCGCCGGTGATGATGTCAGTGCCGCTCCCGCCCGTGATCGTATCATCACCATCGCCCGCATCCAGCGTGTCGTTGCCGTCATTCCCGTCCAGTGAATCGTTGCCGAGGCCGCCGATGACATGGTCGTTGCCGTTACCACCGGACAGCAGATCGTCATCATCGCCGCCATCGATCAGGTCATCACCCGCAGCCCCGGCAATGGAGTCCACGCCTTCATCGCCGTTCAAGGTGTCCGCACCGCCGCCGCCGTTGAAAGTATCATCGCCCGATCCGCCGGCAAGAAAATCGTCGCCAGACAAGCCAAAGACACTGTCGTCACCGGAGAACCCGGCGAATATATCGACCAGATGCGTACCAAAGACGGAGTCATTGCCGGACGTGCCAATAATCGATGTCACGTCTGTGCCGACCAAAGGAATATATGTGGTATCCGCGAACTCTGCGATTGGAACCTGATTATTGCCGTACTGGTCATAGATGATCGGACCAAGCGAGTAGGTGCTGTTCACAACAAACACACCATAATGCGTTGCATTCGTCCCATCCGGCAGCAATCGGCCCAGACTTTCAACAGTCCCCGCAATCAAAACATCGTCTGCTTGTGCCAGATAGATGTCCGAGAACAAGACCGGATCACCATTCGAATCGAGATCATTCGTGACACTCAAACCGTTATCGTAGGCGTGGACATCGGTCAGCGTGATGTTCTGGGTCCGGTAAACTTCGGTAATACTGGTCAAAGCGACCGGGGTCTGTCCTACCGGCGGAACCTCGGCAATATCCTCAAGCGTGTCAAAACGGTCGCCGAAAACATCCTCAACCCAGATCCGGCCATCATGCACGCCAAAAACCGTCGCGGTCGTGCCTGATGTCATGCCGTAGACCAACATCCCCTTGGTGAAACCGGATGTATCACCAACATCAAGAGCCTGAGCGCCGCCACCGATGTTGAAACCGTGCGCATCCGCGCCCTCGGCGACTGTATTGGTGATAACGACATCACGAGACCCCCATGAGACGGTGATGCCGTTCTCGCCACCATTGGAGCTTGTGGTGTTGTTGATCGATCCACCAAACACACCTTGCAAAGCGATCTGATCGGCGGTGAACCCGTTTGACGCGGCATGTTCTCCGCCGACAATCTCGCCGTTCGGGCCGAGAGGTTGTCCCCCGTCAACACGAACATTGTCCAAATTGACATTTTCGACCCATGCCCCGTCAATCGAAGGCCGGTTCGTAATGAGGATAGGGTATTGAACCTGAGTCGCGTTCGGCGAGGATACCTCGAAATTCACCAGATCGATATTCCCGGCGGCAGCGGTTGTTTTGGAGCCGATCAAAACACCATATTGCCAGCCCTCCAGCGTGAGCGACTCCGGGGCTGACGACGTATCGTTCGCATTGCCGAGCGTTACATGCTGTGCCGCATTTCCGAGAATGCCGAACCGCGCATTGCCGTTTATATCAATGGTCCCCGCTCCGGTGATGCCCGTATTGGTTGTATTTGAAACATCGATAAAAGCGCCGTCCAAGAGCGTATCAAGCGTCAGCGTCGCACCGCTTTGAACATTCAACGATATATTGTCCTGAAGATCGATCGTCTGCGAGAAATCGATGTTGGTCGCCATCTCAACAACGCTGGATGTCGCGGAAGGGTTTGCAACCATATAATCAGCAAGTGCCTGAATCGCGGCGTTAATATCATCACCGTTCACGACGGTCAGGGACGCGATATTATTCGATTCTGTGATTGTGAAAGACAATTGCTTTACCTCAAATTTGAACCCAGGCTTGATGGTAGCCGCAAATCCTAATGAACTTTATAGGGAACATGATTAATCGTACTGCTTCTTCGGTAAAGTATTGGTCCGTTTTGAGCAAATACTAAAGCAGGCGTGCTGAACCGCCTTGAACGGTGTCCGCTGATGTACTTATTTTGCCACTAATAGCCGTTGCATAACAACAACAGGACGGGGTACGGACCGTGCGATGAAGGCGGTCGGGGAAAAGCTTTTTATTCAATGGTAGGATTTTCTGCAGCATAATTGCGAACAGAAACTATAGAAGTTCTTGCAATTAACTGTTTGTACACATTCGCTTTTTGGCATTCTCAACCGAAAAAGCTCTATAGAAATGTCTCAAAACAGCCTCCCGCCTTCACGGCAGTGCCGGGGTTCATTTCCGGGTCGGGCAATGAACCCATTGCCCTTGATAACGTCCTAAATCTCCACCCGCTGCACCGCGTCGGGGTAGATCTCGCTCATGGGCAGGGATTTGCCATCGCCCTGCATCAGGCGCACATGGTGACGCCGCAATGCGCGCGGATGGTCTGCGCCGCAGGAATGGGCGATCAGATTGACCCCGTACTCGATCTTTTTGGCGAAGTTCTTCACACGCTCGGACTTCACTGCCGGGTCGAGACCTTTTTGCAATCTTGGGTTGTGGGTGGTAATTCCTGTCGGGCAGGTATTCTTGTTGCACTTCAGCGCCTGGATACAGCCGAGCGAAAACATAAAGCCGCGCGCAGAGACAACAAAATCAGCACCCGCGCA
>CALDZQ010000114.1 GCA_937944035.1 uncultured Neomegalonema sp.
GCCAATGACGCCCCGCTGACCCTGATCGCGGGGCCGTGCCAGATGGAAACGCGCGACCATGCGATGATGCTGGCGCGCGGGTTGAAGGAGCTGTGCGCGGATTTGGGTATCCCGTTGATATTCAAGGCAAGTTACGACAAGGCGAACCGTACCTCGATTCACGGCAAGCGCGGGATCGGGCTGGAGGGCGCCCTGCCCGTCTTCGCCGAAATCCGCGAAACGCTGGGCCTGCCCTGCGTGACCGACGTGCATGAGATTGAGCATTGCGCGCCCGTGGCCGAGGTCTGCGATGTGCTGCAAGTCCCCGCTTTTCTGTGCCGCCAGACCGATTTGCTGGTCGCGGCGGCGAAAACGGGCAAGGCGGTCAACGTCAAGAAGGGGCAGTTTCTGGCCCCCTGGGACATGAAGAACGTCGTCAACAAGGTGCGCGAGGCCGGAAACCCGAACGTCTGGGCCACCGAGCGCGGTGTCAGTTTCGGCTATAACACGCTGGTCGCCGATATGCGCTCGATCCCGACGATGAAAGAGCAATGCGCCTGTCCGGTGGTGTTTGATGCGACCCATTCGGTGCAGCAACCGGGCGGGCTTGGCGGCGCATCGGGCGGGGACCGGACGATGGCCCCTCTGCTGGCGCGCTGTGCGGTGAGCTTGGGGATTGCGGCGGTGTTTATCGAGACGCACCAAGACCCCGACAATGCGCCCTCTGACGGGCCGAATATGATCCCGCTTGACCAAATGCGCGGTGTTTTGGAGACGCTGATGGCATTTGACAAGTTGGCGAAAGGTGTAACCGACTGATAAGGCTGCGCTTTTTTGGTGCGGATCGCTTGGGGAAAAATCACCGGATGCGTCGTCACATGCGATGAGCGCGATTATGCTATTGACATTTGTTCTTCTATAGTTCTATTTTGTGTGAGTTATGTACCCATAAAGGACGTTTTCACACACTCATGGACTGGAACCTCGCCATAGACCGCCACCGCGACGCGCTGCTGCGGATGGTTGCCGCGCTGCTGCTTATGGCGGGCGGCGGGGAGGCTATGCCGAGGCATGTGCGGACGGGAATTTGGCGGGTTTTGCGACCTGCGGAATCGGCCTTCCGGCGGCTGGTGGTTGTGGCTAAAGCGGTTTTCAGGATCGAGGCGCAGGCCCATGTATCGCGTTCAGCGCCCGTGCCAGCCGGCATTTCGGCAGGCGGGGCGCGGGTTCCGGCATTTGCGCTGTTCGATGCGCGCAAATCCTTTAAGCCGCGCGCCCCTGCACGGGGGAAGCCGCGTATCCGGTTCTTTGACGATGTGGAGATTTTTGAGCCTGTTGTGGTGGTCACGCCGGATGATGTTGTGAGCGCCGCGCACCTGATGCGGCGTTTGGGTGCGTTGCAGGCCGCACTGGGTGATGTGCGCAAACAGGCGCGAAGGCTGGCCCGGTGGGAGGTTAAGCGCGAGGCCGGGCGGGCTGAAACGGGGAAATATATCGCCCCGATCAGGCCCGGAAAGCCGCCCGGTCACAGAGATCGCGGACGGCATCCGGTGGATTTCGTGCTGAGCGATTGCCATGCCCTCGCGCTTTATGCGCTGCATGACCCCCCGTGAATTTATGAGGCGTTGAACGTGTTGCCACCGCCGGACCGGTTCCGGCGGCCCTGTTGTTGTGCGTTTTTTGAAGCGGGACCACGCCATGCACAAGCCTGACAGAATTCGCTCGTTATACATTGATTTTGATGCCTTTTTTGCCAATGTGGAGAAGCAGATTGATCCGGCAATCCGCGACTGTCCGGTCGGCGTGACGGCGCTGGATTCGGATTATTCGGCGCTCATCACCTGTTGCTATATCGCCAAAAGCGCCGGAATCCGGCGGGGGATGCGGGCCAGGGATGCGCGGGAAATCTGTCCCGATCTGGTGATCCGCGTGGCGCGCCCGGATGTGTATGTCGATATTCACAACCGCATTGTCGCGGAGGTGAACAACCATGTTCCCGTGCGCAAAGTCTGGTCGATTGATGAGGTGGAATGCGCCCTGATCGGCCATGAATGCGCGCAACCGGAGCGGCTGGCGCGGCAGATCAGGGCGGGGTTGGCGGCCCGTATCGGTGCGCATATCACGCCGTCCATCGGCCTCGGCCCGAACCAGTTTTTGGCGAAAGTGGCGGCGGAAATGCAAAAGCCTGCGGGGCTGGTGACGTTGCATCCCGATGCCCTGCCCGGCCCGTTACTGGCGCTTGATCTGGATGATCTGCCCGGAATCTCCGGCAACATGAAACATCGCCTGAATGCGGCGGGTATTCAGGATATGCGCGGTTTGTGGGACGCCTCACCCAAGCAGGCCCGCGCGATTTGGGGGAATGTCGAGGGGGAGCGGCTGTGGGCGCAGTTGCACGGCTACGCGGTCGCGCGGCCTGAGACAAAGCGGCGGATGTTCGGGCATAGCCGTGTGCTGTCCGGTGCGTTTCGCCATCCGGATAAGGCGATTGACTGCCTGCAACTGCTGACGATCAAGGCCGCGTATCGCTTGCGGCGCGAGGATTATCACGCCGGGGCGCTGTCGATTTCGCTGCGGTTGGCGGACAGGCAACGGTGGGGCGGTGAGGCGCGGTTTGCGCATTGCCGGGACGATCTGACTTTTATCCGCCATATGAAGTCGTTGTTTTACAGTGGCTTGCGGGAAGCGGGCAATCCGGCGCGGCTGAAGGACGTGCATGTGATGCTGCACAATCTCGCCCGCCACGAGGAGATTAACCGCACCCTGTTCGACGCCAACACCGTCAATCCGTGCGAGGCGCAGTGGGACACACTGATGGGCGTGATGGACGGGCTGAACGAGCGGCATGGCAAGGCTGTGCTGCGCGTGGGCGGAAATGTGACTGTGCCGGGCGGCTATGCGGGTGCGAAGATCGCGTTCGGGCGCGTGCCGGAGAAGGAGGATTTCTTTTAGGCTACGCGGCAAAAAACCGTGTCGGAGATATAGTCTTTGCGCGGGCCGGAGACGCGCCATTGCTGGGTCCAGCGGTCTTTGCCGGTGAAGGCGTAGGCAACGCTGTAGGTGTCGGGGGCGCAGAAATGGCGGGTTTGGGCCTGCCCGGCCTGCACCCGGATGCTGTGAAAAAAGCGGCCATCGTCGAAATAAATCTCGGCGGTCAAGGCGGCGGGGGTAAGCCAGCGATAGCGCCGCGTGGCTTTCATGGCGGTATCGGGAAGGGAAAGCGTGCCCTCCTCGACGTAATCAAGCGCATCCGCCCCGCCCGCCTCAAAGCGCGCAAAGCCCGCAAATGCGCCGTCCGGACCTTTGAGATCGGTGATAACGCGCTCTATCCGCCACTCTCCGGTGAGGTAGGCGCGCAGGGTGCTGCCGAACAGGGTATTGCCCGCCGTCCCACTCATCACACACGCTCCCCCTGCCCATTCCGTTCAGACTTCGTTATAGGTTCCCGCAAGCCGAGTCGAACAGGAGCCTGATGCCATGATCCCCCGTTATTCCCGCCCCGAAATGGTCGCCATCTGGGCGCCGGAGTCAAAGTTTCGCATCTGGTTCGAGATTGAGGCCCATGCGGCGGATAAAATGGCGGAATTGGGTGTCATTCCGAAAGAAGCCGCCGCGCAGGTCTGGACCGCGAAGGATGTTGATTTCGACATCGCCCGGATTGATGAGATTGAGCGCGAAGTCAAACATGACGTGATCGCGTTCCTGACCCATCTGTCCGAAATCGTCGGCCCGCAAGCGCGGTTTGTGCATCAGGGGATGACATCGTCGGATGTGCTGGACACCTGCTTTAATGTGCAGCTTTTGCGCGCCTCGAACATCTTGCATGATGGTGTGTCGGCCCTGATGGCGGCGCTGAAAAGGCGGGCTTATGAGCATAAAGACACCGTCACAATCGGGCGCAGCCACGGGATTCATGCGGAGCCGACGACATTCGGCCTGAAACTGGCGCAAGCCTATGCCGAGATGGAGCGGAACCTGAAGCGGCTGGAAAATGCGCGGGACGAGATTGCGACTTGCGCGATTTCCGGCGCAGTCGGCACATTCGCCAATATCGACCCCAGCGTCGAGGCGCATGTGGCGGAGAAAATGGGCCTGAGCGTGGAGCCGATCTCAACGCAGGTCATCCCGCGCGACCGTCACGCGATGTTCTTTGCCACGCTGGGCGTGATCGCATCGTCTATCGAGAGGATCGCCACGGAAGTGCGGCATTTGCAGCGCACGGAAGTGCTGGAGGCGGAGGAGTATTTCTCGCCGGGTCAGAAAGGCTCGTCCGCGATGCCGCATAAGCGTAATCCGATCCTAACGGAAAACCTGACCGGCCTCGCACGGCTGGTGCGGGGCATGGCGCTGCCCGCGATGGAGAATGTGGCGCTGTGGCATGAGCGCGATATTTCGCACAGCTCGGTCGAGCGGATGATCGGGCCGGATGCCACGGTGACGCTGGACTTCGCCCTCGCACGGATGACGGGCGTGATCGACAAGCTGGTGATTTATCCGGAGACGATGCTGGCCAATATGAACAAGTTTCGCGGTCTGGTGCATTCGCAGCGCGTGATGCTGGCGCTGACGCAGAAGGGTGTCAGTCGTGAGGAT
>CALDZQ010000115.1 GCA_937944035.1 uncultured Neomegalonema sp.
AGGCGCATCACGTTGACCAGATAATTCGACTGCCCCCGGTCCAGCGCCAAAACCGCGCCCTCATCCAGGGGCGCGTCAATATAAAGCCTGATTTTCGGTTCCGCTTCGCTCATAATGGTCTTTCTGCACCGAACGGGGAGAAATGTCATGGCTGGCAATGCAGGTTTTGCCGATACAAAAGTCGCCGATGCCGTAAAGGGCAGTTGGGTCGATACAAAAGCCCCGCAAAGCTGGCGTCCTTACCTTCGGATGATGCGCGCGGACAGGCCGATTGGCTGGTGGCTGTTGCTGCTGCCCTGCTGGCAAGCCCTCGCACTGGCGGGCGTGACGACCGGGTTTCGCTGGGTTGATCTTTGGCTCGCCGCCGCCTTGCTGATCGGGGCCGTCGCCATGCGCGGGGCGGGGTGTTGCCTGAACGACATCGTTGACCACCGGATCGATGCGAAGGTCGAGCGCACCCGCTCGCGGCCGATTCCGTCCGGTGCGATCACCGTGACTCAAGCCGCCATTTGCACCGCCGCCTTGTGCCTCGTCGGCCTCGCCGTTCTGCTGACCATGAACACCACCGCCATCGCCGTGGCCTTCGCTTCACTGATCTTCGTGGTGATCTATCCGTTCATGAAGCGCATCACCTACTGGCCGCAGCTTTTTCTGGGTTTTGCCTTCAACTGGGGCGCGTTGGTGGCGTGGGCGGCGCATACCGGATCGCTCGGCTGGCCTGCGCTCTGGCTCTATATCGGCGGCATTTGCTGGACCATCGGCTACGACACGATCTACGCCCATCAGGATCGCGAGGACGACATCGCCATCGGCGTCAAATCCACCGCGCTGCGCTTCGGAACCCGCACCCGCGAGTGGCTGACGGGATTTTACGCCGCCGCCGTGATCTTCGCGGGCATTGCCATGCTCACCGCCGGATTGCCGGCCTACACGCTGATTTTCCTCGCCCCTTACGCCCTGCACCTCGCATGGCAGCTTCGCGCGCTCGACATCGATGACGGTGCGCAATGCTTGCGGCTTTTCCGCGCCAACCGCGACGCGGGGCTACTGCTTGTCGCCGGAATTCTCATTGGCGGCGTTGTCAGCCTCTGACGCCGCCAGTGCGTGGCGCTTAATCCGCTGCACGAACAGCCAGACGAGGCCCATAATCGGCAGCACCAGCACAGCCTTGGCCACCGTCGCTGACAAGCCCAGAACCTTCGCCAGCGGCCCGAACAACAGCGCCGCCAGACTGACCGCGTAATAGCTGATCGCGACAACCGACAGCCCCTCAACCGTCTCTTGCAGCCGCAGTTGCCGCGCGCTGCGCTCGTTCATCGAGGCCAGCACGGCGCGGTTTTGCTCTTCCAGCGTCACATCGATTCGCGTGCGCAGCAGATGCGCGGCCCGCCCCGCGCGCTCGGACAGGCTCTCCAGCCGCGCCCGCGTCGCCTCGCAGCTGCGCATCGCCGGATCATAGCGGCGCATCATAAAGCCCTTGAGATCGATTTTCCCCCGCAAAGGGGTGGCGGACAGCACTTCAATCCGCCGCCAGACAATCGCCGCATAGGCCCGCGAGGCGTCCAGCCGATAGGCGTTCTCCGACGTAATTGTCTCTATTTCTGCTGATAAATCAGTAATTTGGTCCAGCATCACCCGCTCGGATGACATGCTGCCTTCGCCCACCGCCGAGGTGATCCGCGCCAACGCCGCATCAATCTCGTTCAGCTTCGGCCAAACGCCCCGCGCGGCGGGCAGCGCCATCATCGACAACGCGCGATAGGTCTCAACCTCCGCCAGCCGCTGCACAATCCGGCCCAGTAACGCGGGTTCAAAATCGGGAACACTGCGCACGGCGAACCGCATGAACCCGTCTTCGTGCAGCCGGAAATCCCCCCAAAACCGCGCGGTATCTTCAAAAAAGCTCCCGCCGACGAGGCTCTGGTCGCTGAAATGCGGTTTCAGGTGATCGGGCAGGGCGGCCGGGCCGAGGTCATCCGCGCTCTCGCCATGAATGTGGATCGCCGCCAGCACATCGCCCTTGATCCCGTCAAGCCAGCCGGCGGGCAGCAGATTGGTTGCCGGGTCGCTGAACGGTTCGTGCGCGGGACTGGCCGGACCCGCAAAAACGCTCAGGGCGACAAACTCCGTATGCCACTCCCATTTCAGCCGGAACCGCCCCAAATCCAGCATAATCTGCGGGGTATCCGCCGCCGGATGCAGCGCCCCGAACCGGTCACACAGCGCAATCAGATGATCCTGCACCGCCGCCCGCATTTCCGGCCCGCAGGCAAAGGCGATATGCGAGACGCGGAACGGCATTTTCACCAGCGCAAAGGGCCGCGCATGAAGCTCGTTCGCGAGCCGGATACGGTCGGGATGATTGGTGAGTTTGTGTTGCATCGGCGCTCCTCTGGAGTCATCCGCGATCCGGTCAGGTCATAGAGCGTCAGCATTCACGCAAGTCTTGGCGGGAATTCTGACTCAAGTTGATCGCGCATGGCTCTACATCGCCAGATAGCACAGAAGAGCATTACTGCAATATGAGGACGGTGCGTTCAGACACAATCGGGCCTCTCCCGCCCGCATCACGAGGGGATTGCACTTCAACCGAAAGGTAAAAATTGTCACGGTTCCGGCGGCTGTGCCAGCGTATAAAGCGCAAGCGCGTGGCAGTTTTCGAGCAACTCATCCACCGGATGCCTGCCCCGCGCCCTGTAACCGGGCGGCCTGCCGGGGCGCAGCGCCCGTGTGCGCGCTGTGCGCAGCAGCCCCGCCTCCCGCCGCGCCAGCCACCGGGCCAGACGTTTCGCCTGTTGCGGCAGCGTCTCCAATGCCCGTTGCATCGCCAGCAAACGGCGGCACAACCGCCGCGCATCGACAGGATCATCGGGCATCGGCACTTTTGCTGCCGGATAAACCGGATCAAACCCGTCGAAAAACGAGATTCGCGGTCCGTATCCCGGCGCGGTTTTCAACTTGGCAAATCCGACCCGCTGTAACGGCTCAATCAGCGCAAAACACGGGATTTCCGCCCCGTTTCCCCGCTTGATCGCCCCCACAACAGGGGCGGTGCGCGCAGGACCGGGCGCAACGCTCAACCCGCGCGCCTCAATCACCACCATCCGCCGCAAAGCCGATTCGGCGGGACGGAGAATGCCCAGCGCGGCAACATGCAGGTATCGCGGCAAATGCGGTACAACCGCGCCCTTCACCAACCCGATCATGCCGGACAACAGCGCCAGAATGCGCAGCAACGCTTGTGTGTTACGCTCCCTCGCCGCCGTCCAATCCATCCGTTTACACCCTGTTTTGTTCCTATTAAATGGGATCAATAATGGAACATAAAGTGTCTTGTCAAGCGATAAATCAGTGACGATCCGGCACTAAAGCGAATTGCGATTAACCTGAATCATCAAACGGCAGGTCTTCGCGTTCGAGCGTAGCGAGAGGCAGCGAAACCCGCCTCAGATTTATCGCAAATCGCTATAGTGGATCGACCGAGACATTTGAGTCCCTGCCGTGGAAAGCGTCCACCCGACGTAACTTACTCAAATGTCGAGATAAGTTGATCCACCAAACAGAAATCTAGTGGGTTCGTTTTGTCAAAAACAATCCACTAGAGCGATTTCGAGCAAGTGGAAACACCTTGCAAAACGCTGTAGAGTCATTCGCGATCAACTACCGCCGCGCGAAAAGCTTTTCGACCTCGGCCATCGTCAGCGTGATCGAGGTGGGCCGCCCGTGGTTGCATGTCCCCGAATTCGGCGTCGCCTCCATCTCCCGCAGCAGGGCGTCCATCTCGGCGTGGTTCAGCCGCCGCCCCGCGCGGACCGAGCCGTGGCA
>CALDZQ010000116.1 GCA_937944035.1 uncultured Neomegalonema sp.
CACGGCTGCGATCCGGCAGGCGTCGGTGCGCGCAGCCTTGCGGAATGTTTGAAACTGCAGCTGATCGAGAAAAACCGCCTCGATCCGGCCATCGGCGCATTGCTCGACAATCTTGAATTGCTGGCGACCGGAAAGCTGCAAAAGCTGATGAAAATCTGCGGTGTCGGCCAGGAAGACATGCGCGAGATGATCGAAGAAGTCCGCGCACTCGACCCCAAACCGGGCGCGCGGTTCTTTAGTGAAATCGCGCAGACAATGGTCCCGGATGTCTTCGTGCGCAGAAATTCGATGGGCGGCTGGGCGATTGAGCTGAACACCGACACACTGCCCCGCGTTTTGGTCAACGAACGCTACGCCGCCGAAGTGGGCAAGGGCGGCCAATCCGTCAAAGCATATCTGAGCGAATGTATGCAGAGTGCGAACTGGCTTGCCAAAAGCCTCGACCAACGCGCCCGCACCATCTTGCGGGTCTCAAGCGAGATCGTGCGCCAGCAGGACGGGTTTTTCGAATACGGCATCAGCGAGTTGCGCCCGCTGAATCTGAAAACCGTTGCGGATGCGATTGATATGCATGAATCCACCGTCAGCAGGGTGACTTCCAACAAATATATTTCCACGACGCGCGGTGTGTTCGAGCTGAAATTTTTCTTCACCGCCGCCATCGGTGCGATTGATGGCGGAGACTCGTATTCCGCCGAGAGTGTGCGCTTCAAGATCAAGAAAATGATTGATGATGAGGACACAAAAGCGATTCTTTCTGACGATAAAATCGTACAGATATTACGTGCAGACGGGGTTGATATTGCACGTAGAACGGTGGCGAAGTATCGGGAATCTATGGATATTCCCTCCTCGGTTCAACGCCGCCGCCGCAAGGCCGAAAGCGTTCTTTGAGTGTGGTCCGCAGCATTCCAAGATTGACTTTGTACCATCCCGCAAGGTAGTGTAAATCCAGAAATGCTCTACGAAACAAACGGTTAAGGCGTTGTAACATAATGAAAATTGACGTTACTGGGAAGCAAATCGATATAGGGGACGCATTGCGGACTCACGTATCGGACAGCCTGAATGCCTCAATGGACAAATACGCAGAGCGTCCGACCGAAGCCAGTGTGATTTTCTCCCGCGACCGTCATCAGTTCAAGTGCGAGTGTCTTACCCATCTGAGTACCGGCATGAAGGCGCAAGCTTCCGGCAAAGCCGATGAAATCTACGCCGCTTTTGATATGGCAAGTGAACGGCTGGCCAAACAACTGCGCCGCTATAAGCGCCGCCTCAAGAATCACCATAACGAGCGCACCACACCGGTGGCGCATTTTGAAGCATCCTCGTTTGTGATTGAGACCGAAGATGAGACTGTTGAGGACGCATCGGAATCGTTGCAGCCTGTAATCATTGCCGAATCCAAGACCGCAATCCCGACATTGAGTGTCGGTGAGGCCGTTTTGCAGATGGAAATTGGCGAAGAACCGATCTTGATGTTTCGCAACGAACGCAATAACGAGATCAGCGTTGTGTATCGTCGCCCCGACGGGAATGTCGGCTGGATCGATCCATCCCAAAGCCAACCTGCTATTTGAAATTCTGGAGCCCTGCAGGCAACTGTCAGGACGTGAGTAACGAATGTCTCTTGATACCTTAATCACGGCGAATGCTGTTGTGAACGGCCTCAAAGCCACGAGCAAAAAGCACCTTTTGCAAGAACTTGCGGCTCATGCCGCGAGTTTGTGCAATCTGGATGAGCGGGCGGTTTTCGATGCTTTGCTTGAGCGTGAAAGACTCGGTGCGACCAGCGTTGGTGATGGTGTTGCGATCCCTCACGCCCGCTTGGCGAATATTGACTCGGTCTATGGCATTTTTGCGCGCCTGACCCAGCCTATCGACTATGATGCCGCTGATGAGGAGCCGGTTGATCTTGTGTTCCTGCTGCTCGCGCCCGAAAGCGCGAATGCCGAGCATCTGAAGGCACTCGCGAAGATTTCGCGCCTGTTGAAGCGCCCTGAAATGCGCTCGAACCTGCGTGGGGCGGACGGGGCCGAGGCGATCTATTCGATGTTGACTGAAAAGCACATGCGCGCCGCTTAACGATTAATCGCGCGGCGTCTTGTTATAATCCGGGGCTGTCAGTGAACGCTGACAGCCTCGATTTCGTTGTGGCGGGCGACGGCGAATGCAAGGTCACGGTTTTCGAACAGCGCCAGCCGGCGACCATCCCCATCATGCAGCGCGTAGAGCGTCTCAACCCCTTCGGGTGTTTTAATATTGGCTTCGAGTTCGCTGACATTAATCATCCGCACGAAGCCAAAGCGTTGCGCTGAAGGAACGCCCATCGTTTCGGGGCTTGGTATCTTGGTATCTGTCACTTCATTCTCCTTCAACGTGCCGTGATCTTGATCTTACGGACCACTTGCTTCGGTTCAACACGGGTCAGATCGATATGCAGCAAACCGTTCTCCAGCTGCGCCCCGCTGATGTCGACGCCGTCTGCGAGGATAAAGGTGCGCTGAAACTGTCGCGTTGCAATGCCACGATGCAAAAATACGCGATCTTCGTTTGCAACTTGTTGCTGACCCCGAACAACGAGTTGCCGATCTTCGACCGAGACGCTCAAACTGCCTTCTGAAAAGCCCGCGACCGCGAGAGTGATGCAATAAGCATTCTCGCCTCTCTCTTCGATATTGTAGGGAGGATAGCCGTCATTGCCGCTTTTCGCGGCGCGATCGACCAAGCGTTCGACCTCTTCAAAACCCAGCAAAAACGGGTTATTGGCGAATGGATTTCTGGTCATCTTCATCTCAACTCTGGAACACCCTGACATCAGCAATGGACCTTGTGCCGCCGCAATGGCCGGACATATTAAATATGTGGGCATGTTTGATGGAGCGTTCAAGGCGGCGTATCGCCTGATGTATAAAATCGAGGTTTGAACCCGAATGCCTCATGATCTGCTCTATCCGTGCGTTATCCCTAAAGCGCTTGCGACATGGGGCCGTTACTCCTATACAAACGCGGCAATCAAGAACGGCATTCGGCCGGGGTTGTTCTGTCATTTCCGATCGGAGATACTGATATGAGCCGTCGTCGCATGGTGTACGAGGGAAAGGCCAAGGTAATCTATGCCGGTCCTGAACCCGGAACTCTGGTTCAACATTTCAAAGATGATGCTACCGCTTTCAATGCCGAGAAACATGCGATTATCGAGGGCAAGGGCGTCCTCAATAATTTTATTTCCGAATACATAATGAACCACCTGAATACGGTGGGTATTCCAACGCATTTTATCCGCCGGCTTAACATGCGCGAGCAGTTGATCCGCGAGGTCGAGATCATTCCACTGGAGCTGGTCGTGCGCAACGTAGCGGCGGGCAGCATCGCGAAGCGCTTCGGGTTGGAAGAGGGGTCCGCTCTGCCGCGTCCGATTGTTGAATATTATTACAAAGACGACAAGCTGGGTGATCCGATGGTTGCCGAAGAGCACATCGCAGCATTCAACTGGGCCAGCCCGCAAGACCTGGACGATATGGTCGCTTTGGC
>CALDZQ010000117.1 GCA_937944035.1 uncultured Neomegalonema sp.
AAGTCGGCGACTGGGCCATCGCCACCCCCGATGACGTGCTCGGCGCGCTGGCCGGAACCCCCGGCGACTCCGTCCTGCTGCGCATCAAACGCGACGGCCAGACGCTCTATGTCGGTGTGCCGGTGTAGAGCGTTATCAAGGGCATATCGTTCAGGATGGTCTAGCGGATTAATCCCGCTCCCGCGCATGACGCACAAGCATGGCGATCACACTCAGGTCGCCATGCCCCGCGCGGGACAGCGCCCAACGCGGAATCACAACGCATTCCGAGGAAGACACCATCAGCGCCGCCATATCCTCGCTCTCGATCACGTCCCCGAACGCGCTCCACGGGAATACCCGCTCGCCGAACGGCCCTTTCTCGCGCAGTTCATCCAGCGACAGTGTGACCACCCGTGCGCCCGGTTCCAGCCCGCGCATATAGCCCGCCTCGATCGGCAGACCGTCGCGATAGCGGTCATACCGTTCCTTGAACTCAACACCCGAACGCATCGCGAAAAATACCACGGCCGACAGTAATGCACCCACTCCGGCCCGTGTTGCCCCCGGCAAATCCATCTCAAAGGGCCACAGCAACGACAAAGCCGCCCCGCCCGTCATCGCACACATCAACGCCGCCGCATCACGCTGGCGTCGGGATGCAAGGGTAGCCATCGCGACATCGCGCTCGGCCCCCGTGAATTCATACCGGATTTCCATACTTCACTGCACAGCAAGCCACGGGCCAAATCCTTACAAATCTTTAACAACCGCCGTATAGAAAAACGCAATACCGTTAACGGGGAACCACAGACCATGCGCAGACTTGTTATCGCTTGCCTTTTCGCCCTCGCAGGCAGCGCCCACGCCGCCGAACCCGCCTCGAAAGTCTTCGGCGCGGCGCGTACTCCCGCACCGGGGCATCCGCAGATATTCGGCTCTTATGCCAAAGGTTGTTTCGCCGGAGCGGTCGCGTTGCCGCAAGATGGTCCGAATTGGGCCGCCATGCGCCTCACACGCGACCGCCGCTGGGCGCACCCCGCACTGGCGGATTTTCTCGTCCGCCTGTCATCTGCCGCGCAGGCGTCGGGCCTGAACGGCCTGCTGATCGGCGACATCGGCCAAGTGCGCGGCGGGCCGATGAAAAGCGGCCATAAATCCCACCAGATCGGCCTCGATGTCGATGTCTGGATGCGCCCGCTGACCACCCGCCCCACCACCGCCCAGCGCGAATCGTGGTCGTCCTATGATCTGGTAAAGGGCCGTAAAACCCTGGACGAGGCGCTCTGGCGCAAATCCGCCGCCCGTGCGATCCCCATCGCCGCCGCCGACCCGGCGGTCGCGCGCATCTTCGTCAACGCCACGATCAAGCGCAAACTCTGCGAAGTCACAGACCCGGCCAACCGCCCGTGGATGAGCAAAGTGCGCCCGTGGTGGGGCCATGATTCCCATTTCCACGTTCGCCTCGCCTGCCCGGCGGATGCACCCGCCTGCAAAAACCAACAGCCGCCCCCGGAAGGGGACGGCTGTGGCGAGGAACTCGATTGGTGGTTCACCGATGGTCCCTATAGCGGCGGAAAGTCCACCCCCAAACCGCCCCTCACCCTCGCCGATTTGCCGGAGCAATGTACAGCGGTGGTGCGGGCGGAGTAGGGACGCTTTTCTTTAGAAACCGTAGGTCACGCCCGCATAGGTGAGCGTATCGGTCGGGTCTGTGCCGACCGGTGCGTTGGTGTGGTGATCGATGCGGAAACCGGCACGGGCCGACAGGCTGTCTGTCAGTTGCGCGGTCAGCGACAGATCGTTCACGAACAGCGTGTCTTCAGGCGACCACAGGATCGACGTGTCGTTGCTGAACGTGACGCGCTCGTTCACGTTGGTCGAGAACCGCGATGCGATCCGCGCTGCCGGTTCGATGTTCGATCCCGGCTCACCCAGATACCGCAGACCGCCGGAAGCATCCAATGTCCAAGTCGTCTGTGCCGTGTCGATTGCTTTGTACCCAAGGCCGACACCGGCATAATAGTCATCACGGAACGCGCCGAATTCGTCATAGATGCCGCTGATGATGCCAAAGCCGTAAAAACGGTCATTCAGGCCCAATGCGCCATCGCCGAAGCTGCGGTTCAGCTGGTACGATCCGTAGCCTTTGCTCTGCGATGTCGAACCGTCGGCTTCCGAGTACAAATACCCGCCATCCAGCAGATGCGTGTAGAGACCTGTTGTCTTGTTCGCATTACCGAACAGACCGATATTCGAGTTCGACGAGTTGCCAGTCGAAACTGAAAGCGTTGCCGACAGCGAGCCGTTCCACGCCGTATCCTCGGCGGACGCCGTACCGCTCAGAAGCGCGAGGCAGGAGGCTGTGGCGAGTACTGTTTTAAGAGACTTGCAGATTGTCATAAGAGTTCCTGTTCAGAATTCTGAAAACTCGCCCCGTTTCAGAAATGGTGATGAATTTAAGTCCGATTCCGAAGGCCTGTCCCACCCGCGAAAACGTCGTGATCCGACCCCGAAGCGCGCGAGCGCATCAAGATCATACTTAGTCCGTAGACGATTGAATAATGGCGCAAACATGGCAAGGGATTTAACAATCCCATTTGACGCACCGAGCGTAAAATCATTTGAAAATAGTTATTTAGCGTAATTTTGACCGAAAAAACGCTTTTTAAGCGATTGGATCATAACGGCAAAGTGTGGATTCAAAGTCGCATTATACTACTCTAGGTTTGGTTGAAGTTGGGTGGCTTCTCTCCTGAGGTGAATGTGGGGCGCGGATCACGCGTTACAATCACGGGCGGCCGCTCATCTTTATACGGCTGATTCCCTGCGTCCGCGCGATCATCGCGGATAAATCCGGCCGTGATGCTTTTCAAGAGAGCGGTATGTGCTGTACTCCCCGAACCCATGAAACGGCTCCTCGTGATAACCCTCTGCGCTCTGACCGCTTGCGCCCTTGTGGTGAAAGGCCAAAGCGCCTCGCGCCCTTTGCGCGCTGAAATGCCTGCCGGTCAGCAATTCGGTCTGCTGACCCTGCTGGGTGCGGTCGAGTGGCGGGCGGAGCGCCCTGATTTCGGCGGCTTTTCCGCCCTCGTGCTAGAGCCTGATGGCGGTTTCATTGCGCTGACGGACAAGGCGCACTGGGCGCGGGCGCGGATGGTTCACGATGCGCGCGGCCATCTCACCGGGATCGACGGCCTCAAAGTGGGCCGCCTTCACGGGGCCGACGGCAGTTATCTGCAACGCCCGTTCATGGATTCCGAAGCCCTGACCCGTGCGCCCGACGGATCATGGCTCATCAGCTTCGAGCATGAACACCGCATCAGCCGCTTTGCCGACCTCACCGCTCCCGAACAGCCGCTTCCCGCCCAACCCGATTTCGATGGCTTGCGCGAGAATGGCGGTTTGGAGAGCCTGCTCTCCCTCCCCGACGGCCGCATCATCGCGGTGGCCGAGGATGGCAGCGATTGGGCGCGGGGGTTTCAGGGCTGGATTATCGATGGCGAGGCTATTGAGCCGTTCTCCGTTGCCCGCGACGGCTGGTTCCTGCCCGTTGATCTGGCGCTCGATCCGGATGGCGAGACGGTGTACCTGCTCGAACGCCGCTTCACGCTGATCGGTGGCATCGCCACCCGCCTGCGCCGCTTTCCCGTCAGCGCCCTGCGCCCCGACGCGACCATCACCGGCGAGACCCTGATGACCAGCCCGCCATCGCTCCCCCTCGACAATATGGAGGGGCTTGCGACAAAGCGCGGACCGGACGGCAAGACTTTGCTCTACATGATCTCCGACGATAACTTTAACGCGCTGCAACGCACGCTTATCGTTCAGTTTCGGGTGGAGGGGTGAGAAACCGCCACGCAATTATCTAACTGTTAACCGCGATTTTTTGACGCTTTGTTGCGTGAGATATTGACCTTTGCCGCACTGCACCTTATCTGTTCGCACTTGCAATATTGACCCGCCGGAGAGCTACCATGAGCGCCAATGCCGCCCCGATGATGACGCCTGAGGACATGCTTGTCCCGAACCTGATTGAGACCTGCGCGGAGGCTCTGCGGTCGGCTGAGACGGTTTACGGTGCGGCGAAGACGGGCGTTTCCGCGCGGATCGGACGGGACGAGAAGGGCAGGGTGTCCGGCGCTGCGCTTGAAACAGAACAACACGCCGCCCATTCGCTCGCATGGCTCGGCACATATGTTGAAAGCCTGCGCCAGATGCACGGCTGGGCGGAGCGGCTGCACGCGCAAGACAAATTCGGCACGCTCGAAGCCCTGATCCTGCAAGCGGCATTCGGCGAATACCTCGCCCAAATCGGCGGCGGCATCCCGATGAGCCAGGGCGAATACGCCCGCCTCGAAGACATGGGCGCAGGCGAAACAGCCCGCCGCGCGCTGGACGCGGCCCCCGTCCGCGCCCTGATCGCCGGTGGTGCGACCAGCCAAATCCGCGAGCAGATCGCGCATATCTTGGCCGAGCGCGACGGCGCGGCAACATTCGGCGATTGCGGCCTCGACGAAGACTACGACATGATTCGCGACCAATTCCGCCGCTTTGCCGATGAAAAAGTCATCCCCCACGCCCATGAATGGCATCTCAAAGACGAGCTGATCCCGATGGAGATCATCACCGAGATGGCCGAGTTGGGCGTTTTCGGCCTGACCATCCCCGAAAACCTCGGCGGCTTCGGCATGTCGAAAACGGCGATGTGTGTGGTTTCCGAAGAACTCTCACGCGGCTATATCGGCGTCGGCTCACTCGGCACACGCTCTGAAATCGCGGCTGAGTTGATCCTTGGCGGCGGTACGGATGAGCAGCGCGAGTACTGGCTGCCCAAACTCGCCAGCGGCGAAATCCTGCCCACGGCCGTCTTCACCGAGCCGAACACAGGCTCTGATCTGGGCGC
>CALDZQ010000118.1 GCA_937944035.1 uncultured Neomegalonema sp.
CCCGTCGCATCAACCAGATCACGCAGCAACTGAGAGGCTTGCGGGCCGGAGTTGATAACCCCGCCGCCCGTGTAAAACAGCGGCTTCTTCGCCGTCTCCATCAACTCAACCGCCGCCTGAACCGACGATGCCTCCGCCTTAACACGCGGATTATAAGCGCGCGGCTTCACGTTGCGCGGCGGCGTATAGTTGCCATCGGCGAACTGAACATCCTTCGGAATATCAACCAGAACCGGACCGGGCCGTCCATGCGTGGCGACGTAGAATGCCTCATGCATCGTCTCGGCCAGCTCGTCCGTGTCTTTCACCAGCCAGTTATGCTTGGTGCAAGGGCGGGTGATGCCGATCGTGTCCGCCTCCTGAAACGCGTCATTGCCGATCATAAACGTCGGAACCTGACCCGTCAGACAGATCATCGGGATCGAGTCCATCAACGCGTCCTGCAATCCCGTGACCGCATTGGTTGCGCCGGGACCGGAAGTCACCAGAACAACGCCGGGCTTTCCGGTCGAGCGCGCATAGCCTTCGGCGGCATGGGTCGCGCCCTGCTCGTGCCGGACCAGAACGTGTTTGATGCTGTTTTGCTTGAACAGCTCGTCATAGATCGGAAGCACGGCCCCGCCGGGATACCCGAACACCACTTCAACGCCCTGATCGATCAAAGCTTTTATAACGATCTCTGCACCGGTCATTGTATCGGACATCGGAGTCTTCCTTCCCTGGTCGTCTCGCCCCCAAGGGGCATTTTCAGCATAAAAAAAGGGCCCTCCCGGACCCTGACACGCGCATCGCCTCCGGGACGGTCACTCCGTCCGGCTCACGATGCGCAATCTCACCACTAGAATCGTCATGTCATGTCTTCCATGTGTTAAGCCTGAACGTCGTACCCAGCCGTTTTAATACGGTCAAGCGCTGAATCGCGCTTTCGCCTTCAGGTGTGTCTTGTATAAGCTGTACGGACCCTATTCTGAAAGGCTTCCCCATGAAGATGAAGTTCCTCGGCCGTACAGGCGTCCAAGTCTCGGAACTGTGCTTTGGCACAATGTCTTTCGGGGGTGACGCGGATGAGGGCGAGTCGGCGCGTATGTACGCCGCCTGCCGTGACAAGGGCATCAACTTTTTCGACTGCGCCGATGGCTACACACGCGGGGCGGCGGAGAAAATCCTCGGAAAGCTGATGGCGGGCGAACGTGACGAGTTGGTCATCACCTCCAAATGCTTTGTCCCGATGGGCGACGACATAAACGCGCGCGGCGGCAACCGTCGCCATATCCTCAAGGCCGTCGAGGACTCGCTCCAACGCCTCGGCACGGACCGCCTCGACGTTCTGTTCATGCACCGCTGGGACGCGGACACCCCCCTGGAAGAAACCCTGCGCGCCTTGGAAAAGCTGGTCGCTGACGGCAAGGTGCTGTATCTGGGGGCCAGCAATTACGCCGCTTGGCAGGTCGCAACGGGTCTGGGCATCTCCGCCCGCATGGGCTGGCCGCGCTTTGATGTGATCCAGCCGATGTATTCGCTGGTCAAGCGTCAGGTCGAAGCCGAAATCCTGCCCCTCGCCCGCGCGGAAAACTTGGGCGTCATCACCTATTCCCCCGTCGGCGGCGGCCTTCTCAGCGGCAAGTACAATGCCGGAAACCGCCCCGATGTGGGCCGCATCGCCAATAATCCCGAATACACAAAGCGGTATCGCGAAGACTGGGTTTATGACGTGGCCGAGCAATTCACCGCTTTCGCGGCGGCCCACGGCATCCACCCCGTATCGCTGGCCGTTGCATGGGTTGCGGCCAATGAAGACGTAACCTGCCCCATCATCGGCGCGCGCTCCCTCGAACAGCTGCAACCGTCCCTCGACGCCGCCGAAATCCCGATGCCCCATGACCTGCGCACCGCAATCACCGCCCTCTCCCGCACCCCCGCCCCCGCAACGGACCGGTTGGAGGAGTTGGGGTGAGGTTGCTTTTTTAAGCGAGATCTTGAAAGAAACACCGAATTAGACTAAGTCTATTGAACTAAGTCATCAATAGGGTACACACATGGAAACGGTCAACATTCACGAGGCAAAAACCCAGCTATCAAAGCTGGTGGAGCGCGCTGCGAATGGCGAGCCGTTTATTATTGCCAAAGCGGGAAAGCCGTTGGTCAAGGTCACTTCAATCGATGCACCCGACAAAGACCAACAAACGCGGATCGGTTTTCTTAAAGCGGCTTTTTCCGTTCCCGATGATTTTGACACGATGGGTCAAGACCAGATCGAGGCACTGTTTCACGGCGACGATGAACGCGAAAAATGAAACTCCTGCTTGATACACATCTGTTGATTTGGGCAGCAACAGGGTCAGAACAGCTTTCAACAAAAGCGTATGACTTGATTTCTGATAAGCAAAACGCGTTGTTTTTCAGCGTAGCAAGCCTTTGGGAAATTGCTATAAAATCCGGGCTTGGCAGAAGCGACTTTCAGATTGATCCTAATATGCTCCGGCGCGGATTGATCGAAAACGGATATGAGGAAGTTCCGATAACCGCACCGCACACGATTGCGGTTCAGAGCCTTCCCGCACGGCACAAAGACCCCTTTGACAGAATGTTGATTGCCGTGTCCGCCGTCGAAGGTTTTACGCTTCTGACAAGTGACAAGAACGTTGCGGGTTATCCGGGATCGATCATCCCGGTTTAGCCCGGCTTCCCCACCTGCTCCCGCACCCGCTCCGGTGACGCACCGCCATAGCTGATGCGGGAGCGCACGGAGTTTTCAACGCCCAGCACACCGAACACCGCATCCGTGATGCGCGGCTCCACCGTTTGCATGTCGGAAAGGGCCAACCCGTCGAGGTCACACCCTTTATCCTCCGCCATCTTGACCAGCGATCCGGTCACGTGATGCGCGTCGCGGAACGGCATCCCCAATTCCCGCACAAGCCAGTCGGCAAGGTCGGTCGCGGTCGAGAACCCCTGCGCCGCCGCCTCGCGCAGCCGCGCCACATTCGGCTGCATATCCGCCACCATCCCCGTCATCGCCGCCAGCGCCAGCGCCAGCGCATCGGCCGCGTCGAACACAGGCTCCTTGTCCTCCTGCATGTCTTTTGAATAGGCCAGCGGCAACCCTTTCATCACCGTCAGCAGCGTGACCAGCGACCCCATGATCCGCCCGACTTTGGCCCGCGTCAGTTCGGCCGCATCAGGGTTTTTCTTCTGCGGCATGATTGAGCTGCCGGTGGTGAATTTGTCGCTCAGGGTGATAAAATTGAACTGCGCCGAGGACCAGATCACAATCTCCTCTGACAGCCGCGAGATATGCGTCGAGCAGATCGTACTCGCCGACAGAAACTCCAGCGCAAAATCGCGCGCGGACACACTGTCGATGCTGTTTGCCGTCGGCCGTGCAAAGCCCAGCGCTTTGGCCGTCATTTCCCGATCAATCGGAAACCCCGTCCCGGCCAGCGCCGCCGCACCCAGCGGACATTCATCCATCCGTTCACGCGCATCCGCAAACCGCGCGCGGTCCCGCCGGAACATCTCGACATAGGCCATCATGTGATGGCCCCAGGTCACGGGCTGCGCCACCTGCAAATGCGTGAAGCCCGGCATGATGACCCCGACCCCCGCCCCCGCCTGCACCAACAGCGCATCGATCAGGCGCGTCAGCGCGGCCTCCGCCTCGGCGCATTGCTCCTTAACCCACAGCCTGAAATCCAGCGCCACCTGATCGTTGCGTGAGCGCGCTGTGTGCAGCCGCCCGGCAGGTTCGCCGATCTTCTCCCGCAGGCGTGATTCGATGTTCATATGGATGTCTTCGAGGTCGCGGCGGAATACAAATTCACCCCGTTCGATCTCTCCACCGATCTCCTCAAGCCCTTGTGATATGGCTTTATGATCGCTTTCCGAGATGATCCCCACCGCCGCCAACATCGCCGCATGGGCCTGAGACCCGCGTATATCCTGACTTGCCAGTCTCTTGTCGAAACCGATGGAGGCATTGATCTCCTCCATGATAGCGTCCGGCCTGTCCGCAAAACGCCCGCCCCACATTGAATTTGACACATTTGAAGTACTATCTGAGGTCATCGCTATGGTCCTTCGCGGAACAGGGAATTTGACATGAACGCCTTCACGAGAACATTCGCCGTCAGTGCCGCCCTCCTATACGGCGCGTTTGCCGTCACGGGCAACACTTGGGCGAACGATGTTTCACCTTCCGCACTGGATAAAGACGAACGCCGCATCTTCGAGAAAATGCTGCCCGAAGATCTTGTCGATTTCGAGCTGCACGCCGAACCGCGCCCTTTCCGCGACAAGTCTTTTATCGGGCCGGACGGCAAACCGATGGACCTGAGCGCTTTTGAGGGCAAAGTCACGGTGCTGAACTTCTGGGCGATCTGGTGTCCGCCGTGCCGGAAAGAACTGCCAAATCTCAACAACCTGCAAACCCTTCTGGGCGACGAGGGCGTTGAAGTGGTGACGATCTCACTCGACAAAGCCGGGATCAAAAAGGCGAAGCCCTATCTTGAGAACCACAACCTCGACGATCTGAAAGCCTACACCGACCCCAAAGCCAGCCTGTCGCGCGAGATGGGCGTCCTCGGCCTGCCTGTGACCGCCATTCTCGGCCCGGATGCGCGCGAGATCGGCCGTTACCTGGGCGAGGCAACCTGGGACTCTGAGGCGGCACAGGAATGGTTGCGCTTCATCGTCAAGGCGACACAGCCCGACGCGCGGGCCATCTGACCATCATCTGCGGCGAATTTTCACCGCAGATGAATTTGCCCACACACAGCGCGGCATCGTGCTATGACTCCGGGCGAAATAATCCTCGCTTAACCGGAGTCATACCGTGCCCCTTATCGGCGTTTTCTTAATCACCTTCGCGGTCGTTTTCATCGTCACAAAAACGCGCGGCGCGTCCAGGCTCGACAGTCTGCACCGCGCGGCCGTGTCCGCCATCATCATCACCCTGCTTTTTCTGGCAGCCGCCATCACGTTCAACAATATGTCGAAATAACCACGCGTGTTAGTAATCACGAAGATACTTCTCACCTATGGTAACGGTACGGTAGGTGGTTGAGTAGATTGTAAAAGTATGTTCGTATGTGGCGAGCGCTGTGCTATTGAAAGCGCGTGTAACGTGTGTGAGGTGTGAGATATGATGAACCCGGCGCTTCAACGAGGGCGAGACGAATTCAGGGCGGCATTCTGGTCGGCGCGCAGCCTGTTCATCATCGCGGCGGTCTTCAGCTTTTTTGTTAATTTGCTGATGCTTACCGGCCCTCTCTTCATGTTGCAGGTCTATGACCGCGTCTTGGCCAGCGGCAGCATCCCGACACTGCAAGCCCTGTTCCTGTTGGTCGGCGGCCTGTTCGTGATGATGGGTCTTCTCGACTTCCTGCGCGGCCGCATTCTGGCGAACGCGGGTGCAAGATTCCAGGCGCTGCTCGACGGGCGCGTTTTCGAGGGAACGATGCGCACCGCGCTGATCCCCGGCGAGCGCGCCAAACCGGCAACGGCAATGCGCGATCTCGAATCGATCCAGCAATTCCTTTCCGGCCCCGCCCCTTACGCATTTTTTGACGCCCCGTGGACGCCGGTTTATCTGGCTGTCATCTTCGCATTGCATCCGACATTGGGCTGGTTCTCCGTCGCTGCGGCCATCTTCCTGCTGTCAATCGCCGCCCTCAACCAGATCACCACCCTCAAACCGGAAATCGAATCCCGCAAAGCGACGGCGGAGAGTGAAAAATTCGCTGAATCCATCCGCCGTGAAGCGGAGGCGGTTCGGGCGCTGGGCATGATCGACACCGCGAAGAAATTCTGGGGACAGCGCCGGGGGGCGGCGCTCGAAGCGCAGATGCGCCACAGCGCCCGTGCCGGCCTGTTTCAGGCGATGTCAAAAGCGCTGCGCCTGTTCCTGCAATCCGCAATTCTCGCCGTCGGTGCGTATCTCGCGGTGCAGCAGCTGATTACCCCCGGTGCAATGATTACCGCGTCGATCCTCATGGGCCGCGCTCTTGCGCCCATCGATCAGGCGATCTCGCAATGGCGCATGTTTGTGCGCGCCCGTCAGGGATCGAAATCGCTCCAGCAGTTCTTCGCGACAACGCCTGTCTTGCAGCAAAAGACCGCCCTGCCCGCGCCTGCGGCACGGTTGACGGTCAAGGATGTTGCGGTTGCCGCTCCCGGAATGCGCACCCCGATCGTGCGCGGCATCAAATTCGATGTTCAGCCCGGCGAGGCCGTCGGCGTCATCGGCCCCAGCGCATCCGGCAAATCCACCCTCGCACGGGCGCTCGTTTCGATCTGGCAACCGGTATCCGGAGAGATCCGCCTCGACGGCGCGACATTGGACCAGTGGTCCGAGGCCGATTTCGGCAAGCTGGTCGGCTACCTCCCGCAGGATGTCGGCCTCTTTAACGGCACGGTGGCGAGCAACATCGCCCGTTTGCAGGAAAATGCCGACGAAAGCGAAATCGTCCTCGCGGCGGAGCGCGCCGGTGCGCATGATGTGATCCTGAAACTGCCGAACGGTTACGATACCGAAATCGGTGAAGGCGGTGCACAGCTTTCGGGCGGACAGCGGCAGCGCGTCGGCCTCGCCCGCGCCCTCTTCGGCGATCCGCCACTGCTGGTGTTCGATGAACCCAACGCAAACCTGGATGCCGAGGGTGAGCAATCCCTGATCCACGCTATACGCCAAGCCAAGGAGCGCGGCCGTGCTGTGATCGTCATGGCCCACCGCCCCAGCGCAATCGCCATCTGTGACCGCCTTCTGGTCATGCGCGACGGCACGCAGCAGGCGTTTGGTGAACGCGATGAAATTCTCAAGCAAACAACCCGTAACCACGGTCAGGTCACGCAAATGACCCGGCCCCCTGTTGGGAGTGTGTCATGAAACAAACACCGGTTTACGCGCATGATCCGATGCGCTGGCGCGCCCGTGGCTACGTTCTGTTCGGCGGGGTGGTCATCTGCGCCCTGTTTGGCGGCATGAGCTATTGGGCGATGGAAGCAGAGCTGGAAGGCGCGATTGTCGCGCAAGGGGAACTGCGTGTTGAGACGAAATCCAAGACCGTTCAACACTATGAGGGCGGTATCGTCGGCGAGATTTTTGCCAAGAACGGCGACTCGGTCAAAGCGCAACAGATCCTGCTGACACTTGACCAAACGACGCAAGAGGCCAGCTTCTCGATTATCGATAGTCAGTTGCTGGAACTCAAAGCCCGTAAAGCGCGCCTTCTCGCGGTACAAACCGAACAGACGCGCGTTAATTTTCCGGCCGACGTTCTTGCCCGCGCACGCAAAGACATCGAACTTGAAACCGTGGTCGAGGGCCAGCGCAGTCTGTTCCGCTCGCAGCTTTCGAGCTACCGCCAGCAACGCGCGCAACTGGGCGAGCGTATCGCGCAAGTCATTGCCGAGATCGAGGCTTCGCGCGCCCGTGTGCAGGGCTTCGAGACGCAACTGCAATCGATCACGTCGGAACTTGAAACACAGCAGACATTGCTCGACCGTGGCTACACCACCCGCGCCCGCATTGAGCAATTCACCCGCGAACGCGCCCGCATTCAGGGTGAAATAGGGGCATTAAAATCAGGCGAATCCCGCTTGAAACGTCAAATTCAGGAAACGCAGATCGAACTCACCCGCCTGCGCGAAGAACGCCGCCGGGCAGCGATCGAAGAACTGCGCGACTCAGAAGCGCGTATCGTTGAACTTGAGCAACGCATGATCCTGGCCAAAGACGCGCTGAGAAAAATCGACATCCGCTCGCCGGTTGCGGGCGTTGTCGAGGACTTTCAAATCACCTCCCCCGGCGCCGTTATCGGCGCAGGAACGCCTATTATGACGATTGTTCCGGTCGGGGACCGCCTGATCCTGGAAGCAAGGATCGGGACGAACAAACGCGACAAAGTAAGAAAGGGCACAGCCGCCCGTGTTCTTTTCCCGGCCTTCAACACCCGCACCACCCCTGAACTGTTCGGCGAAGTCATTTCCATCTCCTCCGACCGCAAAATCGACGAGGCAACCGGATTTCCCTATTTCGGGGTCGAGATTTTGCTGACCGATGAAGAGCGGGCGAAGCTGGGCGAAGAAAACGTGCTCGTGGCCGGAATGCCCGCTGAGATCTACATTCAGACAGAATCGCAAACGCCGATGACATATCTGCTCAAGCCAATCCTCGACAATTTCGAGCCTGCTTTCAAAGAGTAGCCGCCCGATACATGATGCCACGACGGCATGGGACAGTTTTAATCTAGCCCCTTGCTCATGACGACGAACTGGGTAGTCTTGATCCTGTTAATGATGCCACAAAGAATCGGCACATTTTTAGGGAGATTACCTTGGTTCAATCCGGCGAACCGCTACTCGAAGTCAGCAATGTCTCTCTCCGCTTCGGCGGTGTCCGCGCTTTGACCGATGTGTCTTTTACGGTGCGCAAGAACGAGCTGTTTTCGCTCATCGGCCCGAACGGTGCGGGCAAGACCTCAATGCTCAACTGTGTGTCCGGGCGTTATATGCCTCAAGAGGGGGATATAACCTTTCGCGGCGAGTCTCTGCTCAAGCGCTCTACAAATGACCGCGCAAAGATGGGCATAGGCCGCACGTTCCAAAACCTCGCGCTGTTCGGCCATATGACGGTTATCGACAACATCATGGTTGGCCGCCACCATTTGCTGAAGAACAACTTTTTCACCGGCATGGCCTATTGGATCGGCGGAGCGCAAAAAGAAGAAAACGAACACCGCGCCCGCGTAGAGGAGATTATAGACTTCCTCGAAATCCAGCATGTCCGCAATCAGCCTGCGGGCGCGCTGTCCTATGGCCTGCGCAAACGCGTCGAACTGGCCCGCGCCATCGCGATTGAGCCGGAATTGATCCTCCTGGACGAACCAATGGCCGGTATGAACCTCGAAGAAAAAGAGGATATGGCCCGCTATATCATTGATCTCAATGAGGAGTTGGGCGTTACCGTCGTGATGATTGAGCATGATATGGGCGTGGTCATGGACATTTCCAACCGCGTCGCGGTGCTGGATTTCGGTGAGAAAATCGCCGAAGGCTCCCCCGATGAGGTCATGGCCCACCCGAAAGTCCGCACCGCCTATCTGGGTGAAGACGAACTGCCGGAGGCGGCGGAATGAACGGCGCCCCGCATAACGGCCTGTCCGAAGCCCCCGCCCCCTACAGCCACGCCCGCCTGAGCGCGGCGGCCGTCCGGTCGATGATGGATGCCGGAACGCTGCCCCATGACAGGCGCGTGGAGTTGATTGAGGGAGTGCTTGTCGCCATGTCGCCCGCCCATAACCGTCATGCAGCTGCTATTTTTACGCTGACAGCTTCGCTTGGCCCGCAGTTGCCACCAACAATCAGAGGCGTCTCAGACGGCGCGCTATTCCTCGCCGATGATCTGATGCTCGGCCCCGATCTCAGCTTTTTGCCCCGCGATATTCTGATCGAAGACGCGCGCGGTGAAGATATTCTGCTGCTGATCGAGATTTCAAACAGCACCCTGCGCTTCGACCTCACTCAAAAGGCCGGATTTTACGCCCGCCACGGCGTCAGCGATTACTGGGTCGTCGATCTGCCTAATGACAAACTCCACATCCATCGCGACCCGGCATCCGAAGGGTACGGGACCGTACAGGTCATGGACTGGTCCGCCCCCGCCACCCCCCTTAACATCCCCGATGTCAGCATAACCCTCGCGGAGGTGTTGGACCAATGAGCGCGAAACTCACCGTATCCGGCGATGTCGCCAACTGGCTGCCCGCGCCGAAACATCTTAACGACGTAACCGTCTACGACACGCTGCCCAAGCTGCTCGCGCGGAACGCTGAAATTGCGCCGGATGGCGTGGCGCAGCGGGAAAAAGACCTCGGCATCTGGAACGCCATCACCTGGCGGCAATTCAACGATCATGTTGGCCGCATGGCCGTCGGCATGGCTGAGCTGGGTCTTGAGCCGGGCGGCGTTGTCGGCCTGATCGGCGACAACAGGCCCGCATGGGTCTGGGGCGAGATCGCCGCCCATGCCTGCCGCGCGCGCAGCCTGGGCTTTTACCGCGATACGCTGGAGGATGAGGTCGCCTATCTCATCAACTACGCGGAACCGTCGATGATTATCGCAGAGGATGAGGAACAGATCGATAAGTTCCTGAATCTTGAGGATAAAATTCCTTCGGTCAAATACATCATCTATCACGATCCGCGCGGGATGCGTAAATATGACGACCCGCGCCTGATGTCGCTGGAGGCGCTGGAAGAAATCGGCGCGAAAACCCTCGCCGAAAACCCTGACCGCTACAAACAGATGGTCGCGGCCACCTCCGCTGATGAAATCGGCGTTCTGTGTACGACCTCCGGCACGACATCGAACCCGAAGCTGGCCGAATGGCGCAATGCCGCGTTTCTGGGCCATGCGAGCAGTTACTTGCGGGCTGATCCGAAGGGGCCGGATGACGAATACCTCGCGGTGTTGCCCCTGTCCTGGGTGATGGAGCAGATGTATTCCGTCGCGTGGAACCTGATCGCCCGCATGACCGTGAACTTCCCGGAGGAAGAGGCGACGGCCATGTCGGATATGCGCGAGATCGGCCCGACTTTCGTGCTGCTGTCACCCCGCGTCTGGGAAGTGGTCGCCGCCGATATTCGCGCGCGGATGATGGATTCAAGCCGCTGGAAGCAATCGGTCTACGAATGGGGCGTCAAGCGCGGTGTGCGGGCAGTCGATAGCGGGCGTCAGGACAGCCTGGCGAACACGTTCCTCTTCAACGCCTTGCGCGATCGTCTCGGCTTCAAACGCCTGACATCGGCGGCCACGGGCGGCGCGGCGATGGGGCCGGATACGTTCAAATTCTTTCAGGCAATGGGCGTTCCGCTGAAACAGCTTTACGGTCAAACCGAAGCGCTGGGCGCGCATACCATTCACAAAGACGGCGATGTGGACCACGAAACCGTCGGCTACCCCATGCCCGGCTGCGAATTGCAAATCCGCAATCCCGACACCGAGGGCTTGGGCGAAATCGTCGTCAAGCACCCCAATATGATGCACGGTTACTACAAAAACGAAGCCGCCAGTGCGGAGGCGTTTGATCCCGACGGCTGGTTCCTGACAGGCGACGCCGGATACCTGAACGATGCGGGCCATCTGGTGGTGATTGACCGGATCAAAGATCTGTCGGAGACATCTCAAGGGGTGAGGTTCTCGCCGCAGTTCATTGAAAACAAACTCAAATTCAGCACATATGTCGCTGAGGCCGTGATATTGGGCAAAGACCGCCCCTACATCACCGCCGCGATTTGCATCCGTTTCCCCATCGTCTCAAAATGGGCGGAACAGCGCCGCATCGCCTTCACCACCTACACCGACCTCGCCGCGAACCCGCGTATCTACGAATTGCTGCGTGAAGAGGTTGCGCGGGTGAACGAGACTTTGCCGGAAGCGCAGCGTATTCAGAAATTTGTATTGCTCTACAAAGAGTTGGACGCCGATGATGGTGAATTGACCCGCACGCAAAAGGTCCGCCGCAGCGTGATTGCCGAGAAGTACAGCGACATCATCGAAGTCCTCTACTCCGACGCTGAAGCCATTGATATTGATACGGTTATCAACTTCCAAGACGGCAGCAAACAACGCATCGTCACAACACTGAAGGTAGAGCGGATGGATAATGCGATGAAGGAGGCCGCCGAATGAACACCGAACTCCTCTTCCAACTGCTCGTCAACGGGCTGATCGTCGGGATGCTCTATGGCGTCGTCGCGATGTGCTTTGTGCTGATCTACAAATCAACGCAGGTCGTGAACTTTGCGCAGGGCGAGTTCCTTGTGCTGGGCGCGTGGGTCTGTCTGGCGTTCGTTGTGGACGCGGGCCTGCCGTTCTTCCTCGCCTTTATCTTCAGCCTCGTTTTCATGACGATATTCGGCATCGTCGTGCAGACCGTGATCCTCAGGCCGCTGATCGGTGAGCCGATTATCTCGGTCATCATGGTGACAATCGGCCTGTCGATCTTCATGCAAGCGCTGATGAACTGGATTTTCGGCAACAACGCCGAGTCCTTCCCCCCCGTCTTCGGCGAGGTCGGGTTCGTCACCATCGGCGGGCTGAATGTCGAGATCGCGTACCTGATGAGCCTCGTCCTCTCGCTCATCATCATGGGCGCGTTCTTCTACTTCTTCAAATACACCCGCCACGGCCTCGCGATGCGGGCAACCGCCTTTAATCAGCAGGTTGCGGCCTCGCTGGGCATCTCCGTCAAGCAGACCTTCGCGATGGCCTGGGCGATTTCGGCGCTGGTATCGGGGGTTGCGGGCGTGGTGATGGGCATCGTGTCCGGCGTCTCCAACAGCCTCGCGGTGGTCGGGATCAAGGTCTTTCCGGCCGTTATCGTCGGCGGCCTCGACAGCATCGTCGGTGCGGTCGTGGGCGGCGTGATTATCGGCCTGCTGGAGAACTTCGCGGAATTCATCGACGGGCAATACCTGCAAGTCGGCAACCTTTACACTGTCGCACCGTTCTATGTGCTGATCCTCATCCTGATGATTAAGCCATACGGACTGTTCGGCACCAAAGACATCGAGCGCATCTGATGGGTCACGTTCCAAATCCACGCCCGTCCGGCGATTTCCGCAGCACCTATGCGGATGATACGAGTCTGTTTCCAACTAAACCCGCATTTTACGGGATGATTGCACTGATCCTTGCGATCATCGGGATCGCGCCTTCCTTAAGCGAACAGATGCTGTTTATCCTCATCAGTATCGGCATTTACGGCATCGCCGCGCTGGGCTTGAACGTGCTGGTCGGGGTGACGGGTCAAATCTCGCTCGGCCACAGCGCCTTTTTCGGATTCGGCGCGTTTTCCAGCGCCTATCTGTCAACAAATGCCGGTATTCCCGTCCTGATCGCCATGCCGCTGGCCGGCCTGATGACCACCGCCGTCGGCCTTATCTTCGGCCTGCCTGCCGCACGGATTAAGGGGCTGTATCTGGCGATTGCCACGCTGGCATCGCAGTTTATCCTCGAAGATTTCTTCGCCCGCGCAGAATGGTTCACGGGCGGTGTTTACGGCTCGCTCGCCGACCGTCCGAACCTGTTCGGGTACGTTCTGAACACCGATCTGCGCTATTTCTACCTCGTGCTGTTCTGGACCGTGGTCAGCTATGTCGCGGTATCGAACCTGCTGCGCTCCCGCGACGGGCGGGCCTTGGTAGCGGTGCGCGACCATTATCTCTCCGCTGAAATCATGGGCGTAAACCTGACCAAATACCGCGTGCTCAGCTTCGGCATCTCTTCGTTCTTCGCGGGTTTGGGCGGCGCGCTTTATGCGCATTATCTTGAGTACGTCTCGGTCGAAGGCTTCACGATCATCCTCTCGATCTCCTTCCTCGCCATGATTATCATCGGCGGGCTTGGATCAGTGGCCGGATCAATCCTCGGCGCGGCCTTCATCATGGTCCTGCCGCTGGTGATGGAGAACGCGGCAAGCTGGGCGGCGGATATTTTCCCCGCAATGGATGCCGGAAAAGCCTATATCAAACAAATGTCTATCGGCGCAGCGATCATCCTGTTCCTGATATTTGAACCGGAAGGGTTGATACATCGCTGGCGTTTGATGCGCGCATCGTGGAAACTGTTCCCATTCTCAACATAAACGACCGCCTTAAAGGGCGGCGCTCATCTCTAAGGGAGAAACTGATGAAAAAACTGATGCTCGGAACCGCGATTGCCGCCGGGATTGCCACGGCTGCGATTGGTGCGGATGATAAAGTGTTCGTCGGCCATCTGGTCGATTACACCGGACCGACCAGCTTTGTCGGCAAATACTACGGCCCCGGCGTCGCGGATGCTGTCGCTTATATCAATGACAATGGCGGCATTGACGGCACGATGATCGAGCTGGAAAGCATCGATTACGCTTACAAAGTCCCCGAAGCCATTGCCGCCTACAAAAAATGGCGCGGCAAAGACATGGTTGCCATGCAGGGCTGGGGCACGGGCGATACCGAAGCGCTGATCTCCTTCGTTGCCAAGGATGAGGTTCCTGTGTGGTCCGCCTCGTACTCAGGCCACCTCACCGACCCGACGGGCAAAAACCCCAACACCAAAAAGCCCGCGCCGTATAACTTCTTCTACGGCCCCAGCTATTCCGACGCTTGCCGCGCACTGGTCCAGTGGGCGCGCTTTGATGCCAAGGAAAACGGCACGAAAGAGCCTAAATTCCTGCACACCGGCGACAACCACCCCTACCCGAACGCCCCGAAAGCGGCCTGTGGCGAGTATGCTGAGGAGCTTGGCTTTGATGTCCTGACCCCCGTGGTCGTTCCGCTCAAGCCCGGTGATTTCAAGGCGCAATGCCTGACGATCAAAAACTCCGGCGCGGATTATGTGTTCATCGGCAACCTCGGCGGCTCGGTGATTTCGCTGCTGAAATCCTGCAAAACGGTTGGCGTTGACACGACCTATATGGGCAATGTCTGGGCCGGGGATCACCTGACCATCCGCGCGGCGGAAGCGGAGAACTACGTGTTCCCGTCGGCATCGCCCTTCTGGGATTCCGAAGCCGAAGGCATGAAGCTCGTCCGCGAAATCGCTGATGCGGCCGGAACAGGCAAAGACGAAGCGCCAACGCATCACTACGTCCGCGCAATCTGCGGCACGTACTACATGAAAGAGGCGATGGAATGGGCCAAGGCCAACGGTGGCATCACCGGCGCGAACATCAAAAAGGGCATGTATGAGCGTCAGGATTGGGTTCCTGAGGGCCTGGAAGGCGTTTGCCAGCCCTCCACATGGACGCCGGAAGATCACCGTGGAACGATGACCGTATCGATCAACAAAGGCTCGTTCATCGACGGTGAAGTTGTGATCGAAAAAGTCGCAGACACCACGCTTGAGCGTCGTGACGACTGGCTCGGCTACTAGAGAGCGTTATCAAGGGCAATGGATTCATTGCCCGACTCGGAAAACGCGCCAAAACAAGAAGTTAGACTATCCGGAATGATCCTCATATCGTTCAGGATGGTCTAAGCCAAAGCCCATAGTCTGGCTTAAGCCATAGGCTTACTTGAAAAGCGCCCGCCGGTTTATCCGGCGGGCGTTTTTTTTGCCAAATCGTCGCCACCCGTGAAAATAATGTTGCAAATTTCATGCTTATGCCAAATGTGAAGCGCATGGATGGAAGCCAAGACATGAATTCGGTTTCAGGATCAGTGGGCGCGGATTTGCGGGCGCTTCGCAAGTCCCGTGCTATCACGCTCAGCGATCTGGCGGCGACGCTGGGACGCTCTGTCGGCTGGATCAGTCAGGTCGAGCGCGGCATTTCCGAGCCATCAATCTCTGACCTGCGCAAATTTGCCAAAGTCTTCGATGTGTCGGTCAGCTTCTTTTTCCGCAACGATGATGCCCCCGCTGAAGAGCGCGATTATGTTGTGCGCGCATCCAACCGCCGCAGTCTAGGCAATCCATCGGCGGGGTTGATCGAAGAACTGTTATCGCCTGACATCGGTGGCGCGTTTGAGATGGTCCGCTCGACCTTCGCGCCGGGCGCGGAATTAACCGAACCGCAAACGCGCGAGACGGAAGAATCAGGCTTCATCGTCTCCGGCACACTCGATCTGTGGATCAATGACAGAAAATTCCGGCTGGAAGCGGGCGACAGCTTTCGCTTCCGCCATGAATCCTATCGCTGGAAAAACCCCGGCACAGTCGAAACCATAGCGATCTGGACGATCGCGCCGCCGGTTTATTGAATATGAAAATCGATGGCTACAGCCGTGGTTTTCAAGACGGGCTTTCCCGTGCGGCGACTTGGCTGCACGAGGAAGCAGACCGGATGAACGGCCCTTTCGCAAAACGGCTGCTGAACGACGCAGCCTTCTCACTCGGTATTGAAAGAAAAAACCTTCGCAAAGGCCGCCGTAGCATGGCTGCGAATAACGAACTGACATCGGAGAACGACAATGGCTGACTTTCCCTCAACGGCCCGTGTGGTCATCATCGGCGGCGGCGTGGTCGGCGTCTCCTCGCTCTATCATCTGGGCAA
>CALDZQ010000119.1 GCA_937944035.1 uncultured Neomegalonema sp.
GTTCAAAGCTGAACGCAAGCCGTCTTAGATCAGCGTCAAATCGGCATGACCCAACGAGACACTGAACTTCTCGCACCAGATATAGACCTGATCGTAATCGCCAATGTTGAGGCCGGGCGTCAGCGCGTAGACTTGCTCGCCGTTCAGGTTCGCCAGCTTGCCGAGAATGGTTCCGGGCTGATACCCGCCGCGGGCTTTGTTGCCAAGCGCGACCTTAGGATCAGGAGCGCCATCAAGGCTGAAGTCAGGGCCAAGGCGCACGAACCAAGTGCCATTGTGCTTGAACACATCCGCACCGCCGGTTGTGATGTGGTCATTTTCGCCGACGAACGTGCCGCGTGCGGTTGTTCTCGCGCTGGCAGGTTTGAGCGAGTCGACACCATATCCCGGTTTAGCGACTTGCGCTTGCGGGGCCGAGGCGGTGGCGTTGTAGGCGGAATTTCCAGACGCGCACCCAGCCAAAAGGGCCGTGGCGGCGAGGGCAAAAAATACAGATTTCATCATAGTGCTCCCATACAGTGATGTTGATGATTTTGTTGGTTGTGGCCATCACTGTCCAGTAAAGGCTCTGCGATACTTTGTTTCAATCCAACAAGCTTGTCTTATGAAGAATCCGACCTGCGAGTTAAGGTGGGTTGCCGCAGGAAGGTGGCCACCTTCCGGCGGCGGCGGGGTGCGGATCGTCAACAAGCCGGTCGTGATGGACCGAGTTAGAGTCTGATCGCCCCCGTCTTTCCCTGAGGCCCGGACGGATACCCGAGCGTTATGGCTCGGATGACAAGCATGGGACACGGAAAAGATGACAGATATTACCATTGGAATTGATATCTCGAAAGACACTCTCGACGTTCATCGCTTGCCGTCGGGCGAGAAGGGCCGCTTTACCAATGATCGGGACGGGCATCGTGCCGTGCTCGACTGGATAGGAGACGACATTGCTCGCGTAGTCTTCGAGCCGACAGGTCGTTACCATCGCACTCTTGAGCGGTATCTGGCTGATGCCGGACTGCCTCTGGTCAAGGTCAATCCTCTGAGAGCGCGACGCTTTGCCGAAAGCTACGGTCACCTTGCCAAGACCGATGCTTGTGATGCCACCATGCTCGCCCGGATGGGTGCGGCTTTCGATCTGTCGCCTCATCCCGTCGCAGACAAGGAACTCAATGCCTTGCGCGAACTTCACGTCGCGCGCACGGCTCTCGTCAAGGACAGGACGGCTGCGAAAAACCGTGAGAAAACTCTCACCATCGCCCTCCTGAAGCGGCAGGCGACCCAGCGTCTTGCACATATAGAGCGTTTTCAAGGGTAATGGGTTCATTGCCCGACTCGGAAAACGCGCCAAAACAATGAGCTAGACCATCCTGAATGATCTTCATATCATTCAGGATGGTCTAAGATCCCGGTTGCGGTGCGCCGAGGCGGTCGATCAGGCTTGGATCGCGCAACAGGTCATCGACCGACACATCTTCAATCCGCGTCGCTGTTGAGGGGGATGAGTAGGATGGCGTCGCAGGCAGCGGCTCAAACAATGTCGGCTGAGACAGTGAGGGCTGCGTCAGCGCCGGCTCGAACAGCGTACTTTCCAGAGGTGCGGAATTGAATTGACCCGTATCAAGCTGGCCTGAGTCAAACGTGACCGTTTCGCCGATAAAATTCTCTGAAACCGTTGCGGGTGCGGGATCATACGTGATCGTTCCAAACGCGCTCGACCCGTCAAGCGGCGATAGGCTGTCCTGCACGCCCGAACTATAGGCGCTGCCGTTGCCTCCCTCGACAACGGTTACGCCACGGCGGTTTACCGCCCATGATGCCTCATCCGACCCCAAAGCAATCGGGCGTTCTTTACCGTAAGAAATTTTCGTGATCCGGCCTTCATCAATCCCGATGGCAATCATATACCCGCGCACGGCACTGGCGCGGCGATCGCCGAGGGCGAGGTTGTAATCGCGCGTTCCCCGCTCATCGGCATGGCCCTCAATCTGCACGGTCGCATCGGTATTCACCGTCAGCCAAGCCGCCTGACGCCGCAAAATTTCCCGTGAGGCTTCTGACAGTTCAGAACTGTTGGTCTCAAAGTTTACCGTGTCGCCGATGTCGCGCACAAAATCCTGTTGCGTCGCCGTGTCGCTTATCGGCAGCGCGAGGTCGGCGGCCAAAGATGCTTCCCTGCCAAAATCGATCCCGCGCAGTTCAGGCAAATTCGCATCATTTGTCGTCAGGTCATCCAGCGAGAACGGCTCCCCCAATCCGGGCGCCAATCCGTCCGACGCGATTTCAGAAGCGCCGAACGCTTCAGACGATCCGCCAGCGACCCCCGTTCCAAATCCCGACGCGGTCCGCTTGAACGAGGGATCGCGCGTCACTTCGGTTCCGGTCACAATCGATGCCGTCCGCGACAGCGGCTCCGGCTCCATAAACCGCGCGCAGCCCGCAGATAAAACGCCAACAGCCAGCAGAGTTACCGGGACACGCAGGCGCCGATAGAACTTGGAGGGCTTCGTTGCTTGGTTCGCGTTCATCGGTTCACTCATTTCCTATTGCACTCGTCATAATCTCTTGCGGTCAAACACACCTGATGGTCATTCACATGGTGCATTTGAATAGCCGTTCCAACAGTTTGTGTCATAAAAATATCTGACTCCGTCAAAACTGGCCAGGTTGCAAATGCACCGGCGTCAATCACCTTCTGGTTTTTTCAGCATCCGCCCCAGCCACCGTCCGCCAAGGATGTGAATGTGAAAGTGCGGTACTTCCTGTACACCGTTTTCTCCGGCATTGGCGATCAGGCGAAAACCGTCCCCGCCATCCTTCGGCGCAACCCCCTCCGCCGAGGCAACCGCGCCCACTGTGCGGATAAAATCAACGATCTCGTCTCCCGGCGCATTCGCCGCGAAATCATCGAATGAGACGTATTGCCCTTTAGGGATCACCAACACATGGTTCGGCGCTTGCGGGTTGATGTCCCGGAATGCGAGCGAATGATCGGTTTCCATCACGGTATTATTCGGTATTTCCCCGCGCAGGATTTTCGCGAAAATATTGGCGTCATCATAACTCATGCGGTGTCTCCGGCCTCCAAATTCACGGGCGCGCCGTGCGGTGTGTTCTCATAGGCGCGCGCCCAGGCGTCGCGGCGATCCGTTATTTCCGGCAGGCCGACGGCTCCCGCCGCGTCCAGCAACCGCTCCACTGCCCGTAATACGGCGGCGTAGTAAGATTCCGTCGTATCCGCGTCATCTTCCCGAACCGCCGTCCCCAGCGCCTCAGCCCATTGTGCGGACGTAAAAACGCCCCGTTTGACCAGTGTATCCGCCATTGCCAGCGCTTGCGCCTGCCAAGCCTCGTCAAACACAGGCTCCCCGTCACGCCTGCGCAGCGGCCCCAATTTCTCACCTGCGGACAAAATAGCTCTCCCACAGGTCAAGATAGATGGTGTCGTTCGTCTCAACTTCAGGGAACAGATCCCGCGCGGCGAAACCGACCGTATAAAGATGCTCAGGCACATGCGCACCCTGCGCCCCCGCATCGGGCAGCAAATGCGCCCCGCGATGGGCGTGAACGGTCCCGGTTGCGCCCCGCGCATAGGCGGGCAGGCGCGAATGCCCCGGTTTTCCCTGATGGTCCGTCCGCACCGTATCACCAACCGCAAAAGCGGGCGCGCTGGTGGCTTCGCGTTCAAAATTCACCGGGGTTTTCAGCGCCTTACGCACATCGTCAGCGCGCATCGGGTCCGGCGTCCTGCTCAGCGCATCCGCCTTGCCTGAGATCACCTCGTCCAGCGAAATATCCCCCGCATCAATCGCCATTGCCAGCGTGGTTTGCAGCCATTGATCGAAATAAGGGCGCGTCAGGTAATCGGTCGGAACCATATTTTCGCGCGTATGCCGGAACCAGTCGATCGGGTAGGCTCGCTCTCCCCGCGCCGCCACTGATAAAGCATAGGCCCGCGCATCTGCTTCCGAGTGATACGGCTCGTCCTCATGCGCGCGGTCCACCGGCCCGAAGCCCTGTTTTCCGCCGAGGTCAAATACCCCGTCCATCACGCACCACCTGCGGCCAGGTCACGATCCGTCCCGATCATCGCATTGCGCGTCACCAGCGCGGCCAGTGCCTCAACGCTGAACCCTTCGGTTCCGGCAGGTCGCTGTGGCACAACCATATAGCGCAGCTCGGCGGTCGAATCCCAAACCCGCACCGCAATCTCCGGCTCAAGCGCGACCCCGAACTCCGCCAATACCCCGCGCGGGTCACGAACAGCGCGCGCGCGGTACTCGTTTGCTTTATACCAAGGTGGGGCCATGCCCAAAATTGCGAACGGGTAGCAGGAGCACAGCGTACAGACGACCAGATTATGCACCGCGTCCGTGTTCTCAACCGCCTGCAAATGCCCGCTTGCCTGTCCCGCAAACCCCATTTCGTCAACCGCCGCACCCGCATCCGCCAGCAGCCGCGCTTTGAAATCGGGGTCGGTCCAGGCGCGGGCCACCACCATCGCCCCGCGTTTCGGGCCGATCTCCTCGGTATAGGCTTCGATCCACGCATCAAGTGCGGCGGGATCGACCAAACCTTTCTCCACCAGCAAACTCTCAAGCGCCTTCACCCGCAGCGCAGGCTCGGAGGGCAGATGACTGTGAAGATGGCGGTGAATCTCCGCCACTTTCGCCGAATCGTATGATGGTTCCATGCGCTCCCCCTTACTCAAGGGGAGCCTAGCACAATCAAGATTGCAGGAAAGACTTTGTCACCGCTTCAATTGCAGCGATGCCAGTTGCGTTGCGCGGTCCGGCGCAAAGCGGAACTGCCCTGCGGGCTGGGACAGGGTAATCAGGTCATCCTTGCGGACCCCTGCGCCCAGATTATGCACCACCAGCGGATAGCCGGTGCGCGGGTCGCGGTCGCTCACAACGATCCCGATATGCGGCTCGTTCCCGCTCAGCCGCCATGTCAGCACATCGCCGGGCTGGAAATCATCAGGCGACGTTCCCACCGGAACACTCGCCCCGGTGCGCTCGAAGAACGCTTCGAGGTTGACCACGCGACGGTGATCGATATTCGGGTCGGCTTTGGTCAGCCCGTAAATCCGCTTGCTCGGATAGGCACGGAAGGCGCGGCGCATATCGTCATGGACCAGCGACTGCAAATCAATGCCCAGCGTCCGGTAGCTGCGGAT
>CALDZQ010000120.1 GCA_937944035.1 uncultured Neomegalonema sp.
CGGGTGATGGCGTCTTTGGATCAAGCCAGAGGGATAGACGCCTGCGGCGCGATCAGAGCATTGTCTTGCACCTGCGCACCCGTGTTCCGTTCGATAATGTCGGCGAGTGATGTGCTGTTAATTTCCGCCAGTTCATCGCCGGAAAACACATTCTGATACCAGTTCGGATCGCCATCACGCAGGCGCAAGAATTGATCTTGCAGGATTATCTTCTGCGTGGGACCGACAAGTTCGCTACCCGCAGGCTCTTCGGACAGCAGGCCGACCCAGAGATCAATGTCTTCAGGCGATTCATAGATACTCGCCAACCGCGCCCCGACACCCTCGCGGAATGCGGGATCATCGAAACTCGTGATTTCCTGCAAACCAAAGGCGCGACGCGCATCGTTCAAGGTTGGCAGGCCATGATCCCTGCCCCGTTGAATGTTGAGCGATGCAAGATCAAGACGCGGGCCGCCCGGATTATCGAGAACGAAATTGCGGAGACTGTCCACAATCTCAGGATCAACCGCCTGCGCCGTGTTTGCAGCGAAACCGCGCAGGATCGCATCCATGCCGACTTCAGAGAATTTTTCGGGGTTGAAAAACGCATCCTTCAAAGCGATCGGCTCGCCGACCGGTTGCCCATCCTCACCAAGCGGCGTGATGGTGTCAGACACCATTGAATGCCCAAAGCGATATGCCGCTGCCGAGAAGGAATTCGACACCTGTGCATCGAGTCCTTGAACAGGGCCGCTATACGCGCCCATCGCGTCCGCTCCAAGCAGGACGGGCAAGAATTCATTGACGGTTATCGCCTGCAACTGCGCCGTCACCTTGGCGCGGGCCGCGTCGAAGATTTGTTGGTCATTCATTGAGGGGTTATCAGAAGAGAGTTGTTCAGCAATGCGGTTATGCTCGCGCGTGAACAGCGTGTGCATAGAGGTCAATCCGATGTTCTCATTTACCCGGATGTCACCCGCTTCGTAAAAGCCGCGCATATCGGTGGGCAGCGATCCATCTGCGGAAAGCCGCATCTTGCCGCCTTCAAAACTGCGCAACTCGTTCGTTCTGGCTTCATCGGAACCGTAGATGTTAGAGCCATCTATCAATGCCGTGATGCTGTTCAGCTGTTGATCCACGCCGAAGATGTTTTTAACAGCCTGTGAACGCTTCATGTCCAGTTCAGCTTCATCCGTGGCATTCTTATCGAAGGTCGCATCGCCTTTAGGAACTGATACCGGAAACTCCGTATCACCCGTCAGGGTCAAGTCGAGATCATGGTCAAGAAACTGTCCGAACAGCCAAAACAAATCGCTGGCGCCAGCCTTGTTTTCCTTGTCACCGGTTGTCGAGGAAACCGCATTGGAAATCTCACGGGCGTTCGGGCGCTCTGTACCGGACGGCGCTGAGCGCCCATCAGAGAAAGCGGACGGAAGAATTCGGCGTAGCGGCTGTCCCGCATCAGTGGTCGAGGCAGCAGGATCAGCAGCGCCACCACCGGGCAGATAGAGTTCGGCAATACTGTTCAGGATGGTACGGATATTTTCGAGAATATCACTCAGCGCTCTTAACTGCGCGCCAACACTGCCATTCGAGCCACTGGCCGGTGCAGATCGCATGATCTTCTGCAAGTCACTCGCCCCGGCTTGTGGTGTTTTATCGGGAGCGCTTGCCATACAAGCCCCTGAATCCCACTCGCGACGTTTAGGAGCATTCGCAGCGGACTCCTGCTTTACAGCCTCAAAGCTGATTGCATTTCGTTTTTCAAGCCCACCAGAAGCAACCGGCCGAGAAGCCTGAACATTAGACATGACCACACCGTCTTATTTTGAACCAAAAACACAAAAGCCTTCTCACTTTGAGACAATAAGTGAGAAGGCTTCATATGTAAATGCGAGACGGGGTTATTCTGCAGCTGTAAGCATCATATTATCAGGCAACATGATTGTGGTGAGAGGCGTCACCGTGAACTCATTCGACAAATCTTGATAGGATAAAACCGGGATTTTGCGCATTCCGTTGTTACTCATCAGACTGCGAATGAAGCGCCGGACATCCAGTGATGCAAGGATAATAGGCTGTGCCCCACCCTCGATAGGCTCCCTGATATTCTGGCGAATTGACTCCACAAGTGATGCGGACAACGTGTCATCCAGAGACAGATATTCGCCAACCGTTGTTTGCCTCACCGCATTGCGAAGCGCATCCTCGACAGCAGCATCCAGCAAATAAGCGGCGATCATGCGATCATTACCCGCAATCTGGTTACATATCTGCCGCTTCATCGCGGTGCGCACATATTCGGTCAGCACGACAGGGTCTTGTTCTTTCGCACCCCATTCGCTCAATGCCTCAAGCAACAGGCGCTGGTTTCTTATCGGCACTTGCTCATCAACCAAACGCCGGAATACCTCCGTAACCTTGTTCATCGGCAGCAGATCGCGGATCTCGGAGACAAGCTCCGGATAATTCTGCGCCATCGCAAGCAGCGCCGCGCGCACCTCTTGAACACCGATACACTGCGATGCGTAGCGTTGCTGTGTGGCGCGTGCTCCGATTAGCAGGATGTCTAAGGGTTTAAGCGCATCCAAGCCTTGCTCCGCGAGCTTTGGCGCGTGCGACGGATCAACCCAATGCAGATTACGGAAACCCAGCGGGGGGCTGCCTGCGGCTTCGTGATCGACACCCGCAAGCGTCAATGTTTCGGAATCAACATCAATGCCTAAACGGTCGGGATCAATCGCGAAGGCGGCCACGGCGACATCATCGAGATCGACACAGATCGCGTGCGGATCCAACGAAACGTCAAGGGCGAGCCGGGGCGGCAAAATTGCCATACCAATCTCGGCCCCCACTCCCAATGTCGCCTCGCGGGATTCTTCAGAAAACGTCAGGCGTTCTTCATCCGATAGCAGCGAGGGATGTACACGCATCACAAACGGGCTTTTGTCCAGCCCAAGACTCTCTACCAAATCAGGAGCTTCGTGTTCGTCGGTGGCTGCCTCATCCGTGCCGAAAACAAAAATACCCAACCTGTCGGAGAAGCTGATCGCCATCATAATCGCGGCAATCACGAG
>CALDZQ010000121.1 GCA_937944035.1 uncultured Neomegalonema sp.
GGCACAGACGCTTCGCATTCAGCATATCATCCGGTGTCGGCACGGTTTTGGTTTCAAAAACCGGATAATCCATCCCCGGCTCCCAAATCCGTGGCCCCAATCCCGCAGGGTGACGCGGGCGCTCGAAACCGACCCGCTGACGCGGATCGAACAGCGCAAAAGACGGCACACCATCACGCGACCCGCATGGCACAATAACAGACCCGCGCGATGCCAACCGCTCCACAAATATGCGCCGCCTCAGTGCCAGAGATGCCAACACAACAACAAGCAACCGCCGGAGCGCCGATTCCGCCGGACGCAGCACCCGCAAAACCGCCAGACACACATGCCTCGGCAAACGCTCTGCCTCACCCCCGCCCGTCATCACGAACAGCGCGGCAAGCATCCGCAGCAGCGCATCCCGTTGGCGGTCTATGGCGAGCGTCCAGTCCATTACGTCCTTGTGAGTCTAAAAATTGATCTGAACATAATTGGACTAATAAAGAACAAAATGTCAAGCGCGCGATTGAAATTTCTTCGATGCAAAAGATTTTTTTAACGCAAAAGGTGTGTTTGAAAAATTTTAAACTTGAATTTTTTTCAGAAAGTTTCTAAATTTTTAATTTCATTAACCTCGGGAATTAGCCTGATGAGCTATGAAACGATAGAGCTGAAAAAAGCTCTTAAAGAAATGCTTGCTGTAACCATAAGCGAAGGTCGCACATCAAGTTCCGATGTCATCAAGGAATTGCGAAAAAAGCACCCATCATTAATTAAAGCAGCTAGAGCCGAACTTGAAAGAGTTGCGTTGATGAAAATGCTCAACGAAATCACTCGAAAGACGACAAAAATTTCTGCCTCAGTAGGCCAGCGCAACCTGTTTGAAGAACTCGAAGTTCCCGTTATGGTGTCGCATAGAACAGAAAACGGAACGTTCGTAAAAAATAAATTTGATTCTCTTACAATAAAAGAAGCAAAGAAAATCTACTCTCAGAAACGTAAATCTAGCGGTGAGAACAAAAGATTGCAAATACTGAAAGCTTTGGATGAACTTGAAAATGAAATTGGGTCGGACAATCTGCGAATTGCAGACGCGATCCAGAAACTCGAAAATAGATAAACCTCCCCCTAACAATTCTGACACAACCGCAACGCATCCAGAATCGCCGCGTGGACATTCCGGCTCGCCACCGCGTCACCGATCCGGTGCAGCTCAAACCCCTCCGCAGCCGCCCCTTGCGTTTGCCCGGCCACCAGCGTCTCAAGCTGCGTCACGCCCTTATTCCGTGCGGCGTCCCGCAACTCGGCAAACACCCCGTCCGCCGGAATAGTGCCATAGTCAAACACCACTTGCGCGGTGCGGATTTCGGTTTCCTCACCCGTCAACTCGCTGCGCAGCGTCGCCACCAGCCCGTTGCCCTCGCGGCGCACACCGATCAGCGCCTCCTCGGTCAGCACAGGCAAGCCGATCTCCCGCGCCCATTTGCGCCACATCACCCGCTCGGCATAGGCTTGCTCGGCGATCAACGTGTCATCCACCGTCGCAAACCGCAGCGTCGCACCCGCTTTGTGACAGACATCCGCCACCGTGATCGCCACATGCCGCCCTGTGCCATCGACCACCAGCACATCATCCGCCACTTGCGCCGTGCCATCCAGCACATCCCAAGGGCTGGTCAGATGCTCCGCCCCCCGCAGCCAGTCGGTATTCGGCACGCCACCCGTCGCCACGATCACCAAATCCGCGCCCAGCGCCGCCACGTCATCCGCCTCCGCATACGTGTTCAGCCGAACATCCACGCCCAGCCGTTCCACCTCGCCAATGCGCCAATCGACGATGCCCAGCATAGACGCGCGCCAATGCGCTTTCGCCGCCAGCAAAACCTGCCCGCCCATACGCGGCGCGGCATCCAGCAGCGTCACGTCATGCCCCCGCTCCGCACAGACCCGCGCGGCCTCCAGCCCCGCCGGACCCGCCCCGATCACCGCCACCCGCCGTTTCACCGCCGCCGGATCAATCACCTGCTTCAACGTCCGGTCATGCCCCGTCGCCGGATTATGCAGACATGTCGGCCGCAGCGGAGACATGCAATGCGTCGCCCCCACGCAAGGCCGGATCGTCTCTTCTTGGCCCGCGATAATCTTGTTCACAATCTGAGGGTCGGCAAAATGCGCCCGCGTCATCCCGACCAGATCGATCAACCCCTCGCGGATCGCATGGCGCGCGGTGGCCACATCAGAAATCCGGCTCGCATGGATCACGGGCAGCTTCACCGCCGCCTTAAACGCCGCAGCTTTGGCCAACCAAGGCGCATCGGGGGATGCCATGCCGGGCATACAATCGATGGAGATCGACGCATAAGTATCCATCCGCCCGTAACTGGCGTTGAAAAAGTCCAGACACCCCGCCGCCTGAAATATCTCGGCAATTTCAAGGCTTTCCTCGAACCCCAGCCCCTCATTATTGCCCTCATCAACGATAAAGCGCAGCCCTATCAGAAAATCATCCCCCACCGCATGGCGGATCGCCTCGAACACTTCCAACCCGAACCGGCAGCGGTTTTGTACCGACCCGCCATAGCCGTCCGTGCGCATATTCCGCTCCGGCGACAGGAATTGCCCGATCAGATGCGCGGCGGCGATGCACTCGACCCCGTCCAGCCCGCCCTCCTTGCACCGCACAGCCGCGCGGGCATAATCACCGATAATCCGGGCGATGTCGTATTCGTCGATCTCCTTGGCAATGCTCCGGTGCAGCGTTTCGCGGATCACGGACGGGGCCAGCATCGGCAGCATCGCGCCTTTGTTAAACTCCCCCCTGCCGCCCAGATGCGTGATCTGACACATGATCCCCGTCCCCTGCGCATGGATGCGCTGCGAGAATTGCTGCAAATGCGGGATAATCTCATCGACCCCCACATTCAGCTGCGGCATCACCGACGGCGAGTCGATCGAGATATTCGACGACCCGCCAAACATCGTCAGCCCGATCCCGCCCTTGGCCTTTTCCTCGTGATAGCTCTGATACCGGTCCCTCGGCATCCCGCCCTCCTCCAACCCGCAGGCATGGCTGGTCGACATAATCCGATTGCGCAGAGTCAGGTTCTTGAGCGTAAACGGTTGCAGCAGCGGGTCAGTCTTGCTCATGGTTTGCTCTCCGATGGCGCGAGATGCGCAAACGCCCAATCGTTATAATTCCCGACACCGCGATAATACCGGCTGTCATCCTGCCCGTCGTCAAAGTCCCAAACCGGCGGCTCGCCCAGCCGGTGCGCGGTCCGCACCAGCAACCGCCGCCGCTGGCTCTTCACAATCTCCGCCGTCAGCGCATCACTGTCCCACAGCGTCTCGGCTTGCGTCTTAAACCGCGCCAGCCGCGCCGCATGGACCGGATCATCCGCCAGGTTCACACGCTCATGCGGGTCCGCCTCCACATCGAACAGCATATCGGGATCGGCGGTCGAGGTGATGCACTTGAACCGCCCCTCCCGCTGCATAAAGACAGGCGCGAGTATCCCCTCGCACAGCAATTCCGCATGAACCGCCCGCTCGCCATAGCCGCCCCGGTCCAGCGCGAGAATATCCGTCCCGTCCAGCGGCTCCACCGGCCCGGCCCAATCGCCCTCCGACCCCAGCGTCGCGAATGTCGGCAGCAAATCGACCAGCGAACACAACGCCGCCGAGCGCCCCGCCGCCACCTCGCCCGGCGCATAAACGATCAACGGCACGCGCAGCGCAGGCTCAAAGAACGTCTTCTTCAGCCACAGCCCCCGCTCCCCCAGCATCTCCCCGTGGTCCGAGCAAAACACGATCATCGTGTCTTCCGCCTGCCCGCTGTCCTTCAGCGCAGTCAACAACCGTCCGATATTGTCATCGATATAGCTGACCGACCCGCAATACGCCCGCCGCGCCCGCCGGATCAGCGCATCGGATATATCCGCCCCCCGCAGCCCGTGCTGCTCGCGAATGCGCAGGCTGTGCGGATCATTCTCATTATCGCCCAGCTCTCCAACGGCGGGATCTGGAATCTCCACACCGTCGTATAAATCCCAATGCTTTTGCAGGCATAAGTACGGATCATGCGGATGCGTGTACGACACTTGCAGGAAAAACGGTCTCTCATCCGCCGACCGCGCGCTGTCATAGATTTCCTGTATCGCCTTGTGCGTGACATCCTCATCGTAATCGATCTGCACATTCCGCGCGGAGATCCCCGATTCTGTCAGCATCCGTATATCCGTCGCCCCGTCGAATCCTTCCTTGCTCCAATCGGCGGTCCAGCTGAAATCACCGGGATAAATATCCGTCGTCAGCCGCTTTTCAAACCCGTGCAGCTGATCCGGCCC
>CALDZQ010000122.1 GCA_937944035.1 uncultured Neomegalonema sp.
CAGGGCGACGACTTTGTCATAGATCTCGCGCGCCAACAGACGCAGCGGAAAGCCCATGACCCCGGTCTTATGCCCCAGCATCCGCTCGATGGCATAGGTGGTCTTGCCTGTATTTGTGGGGCCGAGTACCGCCGTAACGGTAAAATCCCTCGGATGATGGGCGGTCATTGTGATGGCAGCCTTCAAGGCGGGGATTGTCGTTGGCTATGATCTAGCGCGTGCGGGCGCGGGGAGCAAATGGAATGGGGTTAAGAGGGGGCAATGAGGTTTCGTGACGGAGCTTGATGCACCGTCTCCCATTCGCTCCGGCCTTTGTGGGAGAAAGAATTCAACAAATCCTACAGGCGGCTTAGAGCACCCTGAACGATATAAGGATCGTTCAGGGTGCTCTAACTTCTTGTTTTGGCGCGTTTTCCGAGTCGGGCAATGAACCCATTGCCCTTGATAACGCTATAAGCTGGGCTGTCTCTCAACCATCACAAGCGACCGACGGGTGGGAGCGGAACGCTCCCGCCGTGCGGCGGCGGTCGCGTGTCTGTGCTACGCACAGACGGTGCAAACTGGAAGGACCGAAAAAATGTCACTGTTGAAAGCGCCCTCGCATCCGAGCGAGATTTTGCACGAAGAGTTTCTCGTTCCGCTCGACATGACAGCCTATGCGTTGGCAAAAGGCATTCACGTTTCATCTTTCAATTTTGCACGTTAAGCATCGCACAAAAAAGGCGGGCTGTCAGGTTAGCCTCACCCGCCAAACCGCCCCGCTGACAGGTTCGCGATGATCTCCGGGGGCAGCGCAGGGGCGCGTCCGGTTATCAAATCCGCCGCCAGTTGGGACAATGCGGGGGAGGTTTGGACGCCGTAGCCGCCTTGTCCGGCGAGCCAGAAGAAGCCATCCGCATCGGGGGCGAAACCCGCGACGGGGGTGCGGTCGGGGACGAAGCTGCGCAGACCCGCCCAGCTGCGCTCTACCCGTGTGACCGGAACCGTGACGGCTTGTTCGTAGCGGTCGAGACCTTCGGCCAGCACCATGTCGTCGGGCCATGCGTCTTGCGGCTCGACCGGGTCTTCGTCGGCGGGGGAGACCATCAGGCGGCCCGCGTCGGGCTTGGCGTACCATGTTTCGGAGATGTCGCTAATCATCGGCCAAGCACGGATGTCACGGCCCTCAGGAGCGGGCAGGAGGGCGGCGGAGCGGCGCATGGGTTGGAGGCCGACGGGGGCGACACCGGCCAGTCCGGCGATGACATCGGCCCATGCTCCGGCGGCGTTGACGAGGATGGGGGCTTCAAAGCGGCCCGCTGCGGTCTCGACCTGCCAATGCGGGCCGTGCGTTATGGTCAGGACTTCCGCCCCCGTCACAACCTCGCCGCCGGAGGTCCGCAGCAGGCGGGCGAAGCCTTGCAGCAGGCGGTCCACGTCGATGTCGCTGGCGTCGCGCTCGAAGATGGCGGCGGCGATGGGGTCGGGACGCAGCAGGGGGTGCAGTTCCAATGCTTCTGCGGCGGTCAGACGCTCCATGTCGGGACAGTCCACGAGCTGGGCCTCCATCGCGGGAAGCTCGTGCTCTTTGGCCACCAACAATTCACCGCGCGGGGAGAGGACGGAGGTGTCTGTCATATCCGGCGCGCGCAGCACGGGTTCGCTGGCGGCGTTGAGGGCGCGCAGGGTGGCGTTGCCGTAATTGGCGACGAAGATCGCCGCAGAGCGACCCGTCGAGTGGTAGCCGATGGCGCTTTCACGTTCGAGGACAATCACATGCGCATCCGCCGCCATACGGGCCGCCGCGCTGATCCCGGCAATGCCGCCGCCGATGACGAGAATATCGGCGGTGCGGGTCACGGGATGTTCCGGCTCAGGCTGCGCAAATCGACCAGCGGGGCAAGGGATGTGCCTGTGGCGCGATACGGCTCGGTGATGATCGAGACGATGACCGCTGTGGACAGGGACAGGCCGCTGGCGAGCAGGCCCAGTGTGACGGGCATCAGGAAAAACAGCAACAGCGTAGCGAGCGCACCCGCGATGACTGACCCGATTATTCCGGCGGGTGTCACGCCCGACCACCACAGCACCAGCATCAGCGGAACCAGCAGTGTTGCCGAAGCGAGGCTGCCGAGCCAGAGGAAGCCATCGACGCTGTCGATGCCGACCGCCATCGCCAGAACAGCGGCAATGAGGACGCCGAGGAACAGCGACCAGCGGAAGCGGGACAGCAAGCCGCCCGCCGTCTCGCGCTCGACATGCTGATCGAACACCGTCGCCGCCGTCAGGGCCGCACTTCCGGACGCCGCCACAACTGCTGCAAGAACCGCCGCGCCCGCTGCCGCAAGAAGCCATGCGGGCGGTGCGAGAGCTTGGATGACTTGCGAGACGCTGCGCATCAGATCAGGCGCGGTCGAGCGATCGGCAAAAGCGGGCAGCATGTCCGCCGCGCGGGCGGCCACCGCGATGACGGGCAAGGCGCAGACGACCAGCAGCATCAGGAAAACAACCCGCTTGGCAATACGGCCCGCAAACTGTGTGTCCGGCTCGGCAAACCAGCGCCCGTGGGTATGGGGCAGAGCCGCCGTGCCGAGCATGACCGTCAGACCGATCAGCACGGCCCGTCCGGCCTCGATCCGGGAGAAGCCATCTCCGGCGGAGAGGCCGGCCTCCATCACCGCAATCTCGTGCAAAAGCGCGCCGTGGGCGATATGCGGCACGGGGATGCCAACGGCCTGCACGGACACCCACAATGCGGGGGCCAATGCGCCCAAGCACAGCACACCGAACAGGGCGGCTTGCGCGGGGACGAGGGTTTTCAACCCGCCCGGAGAGCCGCTGACCAGCACGAGCAATGCGAGCAGAACCACGACGACAATGGCGGGGGCGGCGAAGGCCTGATCCGCAAATCCCACCGCCAACGCGAATTGAACCGCCAGCAACAGGACGCAGAGCGCGTAGACCACCCATGTCATAAACGCCGACGCCTTCGGCCCCGCCCGCCGTCCGATCAAATCGGGCAGCGACCGCGCACCGGAGGCGATAAGCGCGGGTTGGATCAGCGCCGCAGAAATCACATAACCCGCCAGCAATCCGCCGATGGCGGCAAAGCCCTCAAACCCCAGCGAGGCGACGGCCATGACGACGCCGATCACGCCGAAACCGGATACCCACTCCGCCGCCGCGCCGGGTGCGGCAAGGGTATAAGCGGGCAGGCCGGGGCTGAGAAAGGCGTGCGCCTCGCCGACCACGGTGGTCCGGCCGATGGCGACCAGCATCACCAAAATCACCAGCGCGTTCAGCACCATGAGCGCACCCGCCCCGATGCCCCAGCTGCCCAGAAGCGCCGTGGCGGCAAGCCAGGCGATTGCGGCGGCGGCGAACTTCACGACTGATCCTCAGGTGCGGCGGAGGGCGCGCAGAACGCGGCGACCCAGACCAGCGCAACCGGCAGGCCCAAGCCGACCAGCAGGAACGATACCGGAAAGCCGAAAGCGCTGCCCTTGGTCCAGATCGCACTCAAAAACGGAAAAGCGATAACCGTCGCGCAAACGACAACAGCGATGAGCGCGGCACGGCGCGGATTGAGGACGAGGGGCGTCATGGGTGTGCCTCGAATAGTGCGATCTTTGAGGTCAAGGTCACACCACGACTTGATCGCGGGGTGACAAGGCTTTCGCGGGAATGACTGATAAATTCAGGAATCATCGCGCTCATCCTCAATCCGGGGCCAGCATATAGCCCGCGCCGCGCACGGTTTGCAGGTAGCGGGGGGATTTGGGATCGACTTCGATTTTACGGCGCAGGCGCGTGACCTGCACATCGACGGCGCGCTCCTGTGCGCTCGGCTCCTCATCCCCGCCCATCTCGCCCAGCAGGGCAAGGCGGGAGATCGGCTCGCCGGGGGTGCGGGCCAGAACGCGCATCATCGCGGATTCGGAGGTGGTCAACTTCAGCGGTGTCCCCTCCCGCCACAACTCGCCGCGCGCCATGTCGTAGCGGCAGATGCCCAGCGACAGCGCTTTGGGCGGTTCGGGCTTGGCATCGGTCGGGATCACATCAACCACCCGCCTCAGAATTGCGGCGATACGCAACAGCAGCTCGCGCGGTTCAAACGGTTTGGGCAGGTAATCATCCGCACCGGATTCCAAGCCGTTAATACGGTCATCCAATTCGGCTTTCGCGGTCAGCAGCATGATCGGCGTCGTCAGCGTTTCGCGCAGGGCGCGCGTCAGGGCCAGACCATCTTCGCCGGGCATCATCACATCGATCACCAGCAGATCGAACGCCAGCAATTCGAGCAACCGCCGCGCATGGGCCGCATCGCGCGCCGTGGTCACAGCGTAGCCGTTGCGCGAGAGGTATTTCTTCAACAACTCGCGAATGCGTTCATCATCATCAACAACAAGAATATGCGGCGCATCACTCATTCTTTGGTTTCCACATTTCCCGCATCGGCGTTTGAATATACAAAGTCGAGAATGTCATCCCGACGGTCGCTGTCAATCATCAATGCCATAACACGGCGGAAACCTTCAACCGCTTCCGGTCCGGCCTCGCGGAATGCGTTGGTCAGGCGCTCACGCTGAGCCAGTGAAAGCTGACCCTCGAACGCGCGTCCCTCCTCCGTCAGATAGAGCAGGCGCTTGCGCCGGTCGTCGGCCCCCGTCTCCGACCGGACCAGCCCGTCCGCGATGAGAGGTTTGAGCACACGGGCGAGGGATTGCTTGGTGATCGCGAGGATCTCCAGCAGGCCCGCCACGCTGATCCCCGGCTGTCGCCCGATGAAGTGCAAAGTGCGGTGATGGGCGCGTCCGTAATCGCGTCCGGTCAGCAGTTTGTCGGCATCTTCGGTGAAATCGCGGTAGGCGAAAAACATCAACTCCGCGCCTTGCCGCAGCTTTCGCTCGGTCAGGAACAGACGGTCATCACCCCGTGGCGGGGCGCGTCTGAGGGAAGGGGAACTGAAATCGGCCATGCGGCTTTCACAATTTACGTCAGGAGTGTTGACATAAAAATAGCCGACTGTTAGCCCTCACGCAAGATAAAGTATGAAAACCGTCCATTTGAGTGAGAATCGATCTTCAGTCTCAAGTAACGGACGCAAGCGGGAACGGACAATCCGATGGCTATTGTACCTTTTGATGATCGTGATGGATACATCTGGCAAGACGGCGCGCTTGTGGCGTGGCGCGATGCGAAAGTGCATGTGCTGACCCACGGGCTGCACTACGCATCCTCGGTTTTCGAGGGCGAGCGGTGCTATTCCGGCGAGATTTTCAAAAGCCGTGAGCATACCGAGCGGCTGCATAACTCGGCCAAAATCATGGGCTTTGACATCCCGTGGAGCATTGACGAGATCGAAGCCGCGAAGACGGTCACGCTGGAGGCGAATAATCTCACCGAAGCCTATGTGCGTCCTGTCGCCTGGCGCGGGTCCGAGATGATGGCGGTTTCGGCGCAGGCGGCGACAATCCACCTCGCGATTGCGGTTTGGGAATGGCCGAACCTGTTCGGGGAAGCCAGCGTTAAGGGTGTGAAGCTCGATATTGCCGAATGGCGGCGTCCGGCCCCTGAAAGCGCGCCTTTTGCGGCCAAAGCGGCGGGGCTTTATATGATTTGCACCCTGTCTAAACATGCGGCGGAGGCCAAGGGCTATACCGATGCGCTGATGATGGACCACCGGGGCCGCGTGGCCGAGGCGACCGGCGCGAACGTGTTTTTCTATAAAGACGGCGAGATTCACACGCCGGACCCGGATTGTTTTCTGGACGGTATCACCCGCCGCACGGTGATTAAAATGCTCAAAGACCGCCAGATTCCGGTCCATGAGCGGGCGATTATGCCGGACGAGCTGGGCAGTTTCGAGCAGTGCTTCCTGTGCGGAACCGCCGCCGAAGTCACGCCCGTCTCCGAAATCGGGCCGCATACCTATGAAGTCGGTGATTTCGTGAAGGGGCTGGCGGGCGATTACAATGACCTGGTGAACCGGCGGGTCGGGGCTTAAAAAACCGCATGAGCACACCCCGCTGGAAGACGCGCGGCTTGACGGTGCAGCCTGTGACGGGGGAAGCGCTGGTGGCGGCGTTGCCGGAGGTGGCGGCGCTGCGGATGGCGGTTTTCCGGGACTTTCCGTATCTGTACGAGGGCGATCTCGCCTATGAGCGGGATTATCTGGAGGGGTTTATCAAAGCCTCCGGCGCGGTGGTGGTGCTGGCCAAGGATGGCGCGCGGATCATTGGCGCGTCCACCGGAATGCCGATGAGCGAGGCCGAAACGGCCTGGTCGGCGCCGTTTCTGGCGGCGGGACGGGGGATCGGGGCGCTGTTTTACTGTGGTGAGTCGGTGCTGTTGCCCGACTATCGCGGGCTGGGGATCGGGCATTCGTTCTTTATCCACCGCGAGGGCCGGGCGAAGGAATTGGGGCTGTCGGAGAGTTGTTTTTGCAGCGTGGTGCGGCCCGACGACCACCCTGCCCGCCCGCGCGATTATCGCGCGAATGACGCGTTCTGGCGCAAGCGGGGCTATGCGCCACTGCCGGGAATTATCGCGGCGTTTGCGTGGAAAGACATCGGCCGCGAAGCGGAGACGACCAAGCCTTTGCAGTTCTGGTGGCGGGATCTGAACGTCTCAAACCGACAGGAACCGGTCGCGCGCCCGTAGCAGGAAGAGGGCGATCATCGCACCCAAAATCGGCCAGTTCGCCCAGAACAGGATGTTCGGCACGGCAAGCGGATCGGCGTGCATTTTCAGCGACACGACGGTCGTGGCGATGTGCATCAGCAACAGCGCGCCGTAGGTGAGGGTTTTCGCCGCCCCGATGGCGAAAGCGCAAACCAGAAATAACTGCGCCGCGCCCAGCACATAAGGTAGTATCGGCGGCAGTGTTTCGGCGTTTTGGCCGTAAAATCCGCTCAATACAGCCACCGCGTGACCGGGGTTAAGCAGTTTGTCAAACGCCCAAACAAGAAACATAATCGCCATCCCGATGCGCATCGCGAACAGGGCATAGCCGAGAGTTTTGTCTTCTTGCATCTTAATCTCCGTGAAAAATTTATCCCTTGTTGCCGGATTGTGGAAATTACGAAAGCGGGGGCACACAAACGTGAGGCGGAGTGATCGGAACCGACAGCGTTGTCTCTTGTTTTTTCGCGATTTTCGGGCCGCAAGATATTTCCGCCTTGCTCGAAATCGCTACAGTACCCAATATGTTCTTGACACATCCATATTGTCAAGTGTATTTGTAGTTTTATTGGCAACGTAGCAGGATCAAGACGACACGCAATGGACTGGACACTGGCAATAACCCGTCACCGGGATGCGCTGTTGCGTATGCTCGCGCTGCTGATAGCGGCGGCGGGGGACGGGGCGGTGATGCCGAGGCATCAGCGTGTTCAGGTCTGGCGGGTTTTGCGGCCTGCCGAGGCGGCTTTGCGGCGGCTGATCGTTGTGGTGAAACAGGTTTGGGGGATCAAGGCACGGGATGCGGGACCAAGCGCAGCGCCTGTGATCTCCGGCGGTGCGAAGGGCATTTCGGGGGCGCGCCCTCCCGCTTTTGCGCTGTTTGATCCGCGCAAACGCTTTGAACCGCGCCGTCCGCCACGGGGCAATCCGCGTATCCGGTTCTTCGATGATGTCGAGATTTTCGAGCCTGTCGTGGTGATCTCGCCGGACGATATGGTCAGCACACAACGCCTGAACCGCCGTTTATTGGCCGTGCAGCGGGCGTTGGCGGATTTGCCGAAACAGGCGCGAAGGCTGGCGCAGTGGGAGGCGAAACGCCTGACCGCACGTGCCGGTACAGGGAAATATATCGCCCCGATCCGGCCCGGAACCCCGCCCGGTCACAGGGGGCGGGGCAGGCATCCGGTGGATTTCACGTTGAAAGATTGTCATGCGCTGGCGCTCTATGCGATTCACGATCCGCCGGATACGGGGTAAATTTTTCTTTATTTTTTAATGACTTAACTCGCCGAAACCTGTCGGCAGAGGCTAATTCTTGCCGCCCTGATTGCGCTTTCCGGCCAGCGCGCGGGTTGCGCCCCAGAGAATGCGGGTATCGGCCTCGGTGAGCGGTGCGCGGTGGTAGAGGTTGCGCAGCGCTTCAGCCATTGAGGCGGCTTTGTCATCGGGCCAGAAAAACCCGGCCTCGTGCAATTCCGCCTCGATAAAATCGAGGACACGATCCACACTTTGATGGGTCGCAAGGCCGGACTTGCCGGGGTTATAAGCGGTTTCAGGCGTTTCATCAGCGGCTTGGAGCCACTCGTAGCCGATCAGCAGAACGCATTGGGCAAGGTTAAGCGAGGCGAAATCGGGGTTCACGGGGGCGGTGATAATGGTGTTAGCGAGAATGATGTCGTCGTTTTCCAGGCCCGACCGCTCGCGTCCGAAAAGAATGGCGACCTCCTCGCCCGCCGCCATTTTCTCGCGCATCTCCTGTGCCGCAAAACGGGGGGTGACGACGCGCTTGGTCATGCCGCGCGGGCGGGCGGTGGTGGCGTAGACATGCTGCGCATCGGCGACGGCTTCACGGGT
>CALDZQ010000123.1 GCA_937944035.1 uncultured Neomegalonema sp.
GCGGTGGGTCAGCTTGAACCATGCGCGGGCAAAGGCATCGGCGAAGGCATCCGGGTTCTGCTGGAAGTGGCGCGAGATTTTCTCGTAAGCCGGGTCCATGCGCATCGCCATGTCGGCGGTGGTCATCATAATCGGCACACGCTTTCCGGAGCCGTCGACTTCCGGCGCGTGGTCTTCTTCGGAGAGGTCTTTTGCCGCCCATTGCTGAGCGCCTGCCGGGCTTTTCGTCAGCTCCCAGTCGTAGCCGAAGAGAACGTCGAAGTATTTGCCATCCCACTGAACCGGAGTCGGGGTCCATGCGCCCTCAATGCCGCTGGTGGTGGTGTGGATACCGACACCGCTTTCGAAGTCGTTCTTCCAGCCGAAGCCTTGTTGCTCGATGCTGCCGCCCTCAGGTTCTGCGCCGACGAGAAGCGGGTCGCCTGCGCCGTGGGCTTTGCCGAACGTGTGGCCACCAGCTGTCAGGGCGACGGTTTCTTCGTCGTTCATCGCCATGCGGGCAAAGGTTTCGCGGATGTCGCGAGCGGAGGCGAGGGGGTCGGGGTTGCCGTCCGGGCCTTCGGGATTAACGTAGATGAGGCCCATCTGCACGGCTGCCAGCGGGTTTTCGAGGTCGCGCTCGCCCGTGTAACGGCTGTTCTTGCCGCCGCTTGCCTGTAGCCATTCGTCCTCAGCGCCCCAGTAGATGTCTTCTTCGGGTTCCCATATGTCGACGCGGCCGCCGCCGAAGCCGAAGGTTTTGAACCCCATCGAGTCCAATGCGCAGTTTCCGGCCAGGATGAAGAGATCGGCCCAAGAGAGCTTCTGACCGTATTTTTGTTTTACAGGCCACAGCAGCATACGGGCCTTGTCGAGGTTGCCGTTATCGGGCCAGCTGTTCAGTGGTGCAAAGCGTTGGTTGCCTGTGCCGGAGCCGCCACGGCCATCGGCGGTGCGATACGTACCTGCGCTGTGCCATGCCATACGGATGAAGAGGGGACCGTAATGGCCGTAATCGGCGGGCCACCAGTCTTGCGAATCCGTCATCAGCGCAACGATGTCGGCCTTTACGGCATCAAGATCAAGGCTTTTGAAAGCGGTCGCATAATCAAACGCTTCGCCCATCGGATCGGACAGGGCGGAGTTTTGATGAAGGACTTTGATGTTGAGTTGATTGGGCCACCAGTCGCGGTTGGTGGTTGGTTTCTTGCCCGACACCGGGCACATCATACTGCCGTCCATTTTTGGAAAACTCCCCATAACATTCAAAATTATTCGGATGATTGGAGAGATACCCTTTACGGCGCAAATGGCAAAGTCGATTGTTGGCTTTGTCGCGATAGTCAACGTCTATCGTCAGATCAACGATCTGAAAATATCACCAAACCCGCTTATCAGTTTGCCGGATTTCACTCGGCAGTTTCCGCGTGCCCGCATTGCGGCGTTGTCATTGGGGGAAATTGCCAGCACGCGGTCAAAATCCGCCATTGCCTGTGCGCACAAGCCAAGCCGATACAAGCTGTTCCCGCGTTTCTGGATCAGGCTGGGCGACAGGCGATAGCGTTCCAAAGCCAGCGTATAGTCATTTGCCGCGCCTTCGTGACGGCCGAGTTCAGTCTGAACATCGCCGCGTTTTACGAGAACGAACGGGTCGTTTCCGCTCATGCGTGCGGCTTCATCGTAAAACTGAAACGCGCTCTCAAAATCTTCTGCACTGGCGTAGGCATCGCCTTTCAGGATGGTCATTTTAGTGGGGTCGGCGTTAAAGTTATTCGCCTGATCGATCAGGGATATTGCTTGATCGGGATTGCCATTGCGTATCTGCGCTTGGGCTTGGAGCAAAAAGCCCTCTTTTTTCTTAGAGTTGGTGGCGGAAAGTTTTTTCGAGAGTTCAAGGCTCTCTGATGTTCTGCCTTGAACCAAAAGCGCACGCGCAGCGATCTCCGTCGCTTCCAGATTATCGGGTCGCATTCTGAGCGCACGGTTGGCATCGTTCAGCGCCAGCTCGGCGTTGCCCGTTGCGAGGCGCGCGTTTGCGCGTTGAATCAATGGAATGTGATCGTTGGGTTGCGCTTTTACAGCCGCGTTGTAGAACGCCAGCGCCTCATCGTTTTCACCTCTGCTGAGACGGATACGTCCGATGGCATCACGGATGTCAGGATCGCCGGGTGCGCGAACGGCGGCCTCAGAGAGATCATTCAGGGCCGCTTCAACTTCATCAAGGCGCAGCCATGATATTCCACGATTATAGAGGATTTGCGGATCGCCCTTGCGGGCGGAGAGCGCGGCGTCGAAATGGCGGATTGCGCCGACGAAATCGCGCTGCATATATCGGGCGCGGCCGCGTTGAAACTGTCTTGGCACATCCATATCGCGCCATGATTCAAGTGCGGCAAGCTGCCCTTCCGCCTCGACAGGTCGGTTTGCGGTAATCAAAGCGGCGGCGAGATGATAGCGGACCTTGCGTTGATATTCAGCGTTACCCTCGGATGCTTTCAACAGCCGTGTGAGCATCGTCACCGCATCGGCGTGATTGCCTGCAACGATCAGCGCTTCGGAATATTCGGAAAGAAGGCCGACGCTGTCATCTAGATAGACCCGTGCCTCCTTGAAGTCGGTAAGGGCAGGTTCAATTTTACCCTGCAAATACCGGACACGTCCACGCCTGCGATAGGCGCCACCGTCATAGCGACGTGATTGAAGCGCGGTCGTGTATGATTTTTCAGCCTCAGAATAATTGCGCAATGCAAAATAAGCATCGCCGATACCGCGATCGGCGGCCGCACCGCCGCCGAAATCTTTGGCGCGTTTGAAATCGGACCCGGCGCGTTCGTAGCCGCCCAGAAGGTAGAGCGCATCGCCACGAAGGAAGAAAGCCCGCCGGAAAAAGCTGTTGTGCTCACGACGGTTGGTGTCCGCATTCACGGTTTTTCTGAAAGCGGCGGCAGCAGCATCAATTTGGGCGAGCGCTTTTTGAGGTTGCTTGTCGATCAACAAGATTGCCGCATCTTCAAGCTGGAATTTGGGATCAATTGATCGGAGTTGCGCTGTTATCGCCAACGCCTCGTCAATCTGCCCCAGACCAGCGAGCGCCCGTGCGCGCCCTGTTTTAGCCGAAAGTGAACTGGGATCGACCGTGAGAACACGGTCAAAATTGCTCAGCGCGGCATCATACCGTTGCGCGCCGAGTGACGACCATCCGGCCTGTATGAGCAAAAATGTTTGCGGATCTTCAGCTTGTTGCGAACCGGCCGGGCCGCTAAATTGCAACGAAGCAGTACAAATCACACAAAAAAGGAAGGCGCGCACAGGGCGCACTTCAAAAAACCTGCCTGTCATAGCCTCACCGATTGCTCGAAGTCCCGGACACTTAACGTGCCTCGTTACCTCCTTGTAACCGTGTTTAGCATTTTAGTACAGTCAATTAAGCTTTCGATAAGCTACCTGCCACCCGCTTCTACGCGGATATTCGGCTTTGATATTGACCTGAAACGGCACGGGTTCAGTCCGCCCGAACAGTAGATTAACAGGCGGTACGTTGGTAATGGTGCGCATTCCGGCCGACGCTTTACTCCGGCCGGAATGTGATTTTTCGCTAACGTTAAGCTGACCTGAAAGTCAGGCGTCAGTCTCAACCGGGCATTCGCGTTCGCCCCATGCGTGGAGCAGCTGAAGCGGCTCAACCAAAGGCTTTGCGCGCTCGGTCGGGATATACTCATACCTTTTGGAGTTTGGCGAGATCGGCCGCCGTTCCAGCAGTCCGATTTCCACCAAACGGCGCAAACGATCTGAAAGAATATTCCGTGCTACGCCCAGCTGTGACAGCATTTCCTCAAACCGCGTTACCCCGTTGAGGCTCGCTGACAGTGTCAACAGCATCCAGCCGTCACCAATCTGTCCCATCGCCCGCGCAAGAGGGCTTGAATGATTACGCAGATTACTTCTAATCATTTCGCATTCCTCGCATACACGTTACTTTACCCACACAGTCGTCCTGCGCGATTACACCACCGTACAGATTCAGCACACAGTTGCAAACCCTGTTCGTGAAACATCCGGAAGAATGTACAGTTTATTGCCGATCGGCCATTGATTTACGATGTTTGCCGTTTGATCGGGATCTTTCCTTGCCGCAGACTTGCGCGGTTTGGAGAGCTGTGGTTTTGTCCGCCAAAATAGTATGGCCAGGAGTGTGCGATGAGCGTCTTGTTTACGGTTGAAGCGGTTGGAGTTCTGATCTCGCTGATTTTTCTTCAAGCGGTATTGGGTTTCGATAATCTGCTTTATATTTCAATCGAGTCCAAGCGTGCGCCGCTGGCGCGGCAATCCTTTGTGCGCAAGATGGGTATCGCGATTGCGGTGATCTTGCGTTTGGTTTTGCTGTTCGTTGTCATGCGCCTGCTGGCGAGTGTTGTGGAGCCTTGGTTCACGCTGGATAACTTTGTTATCTCCGGTGAATTCAACCTCAAAGCGTTGATCTTTTTGTTCGGCGGCGCATTCATCATGTACACGGCGGTTAAGGAGATTAACCACCTGCTGTCGATTGATGATTTGGCCCATGAATCGGCGGGCGGGCAGAAATCGACCTTCACCGTGATCGCGTTGATCGTGTTTATGAACCTGATTTTCAGTTTTGATTCGATTCTCTCGATGCTGCCTCTGACGAGTGATCCGAAATACGCGAGTGATGCGTTGATTTCGCCTCAGTTCGTGATGCTGGCAATCGCGGTTGTGACGAGCGGGATTTTGATGATCGTGATGGCCGACCGTGTTGCTGATTTCATTCAGAGAAACCGGATGTTCGAAGTGCTGGGTCTTTTCATCCTGCTGATTGTGGGGATTATGTTACTCAGCGAGGGCGGGCATGTCGCTCATATGGCACTGTTCGGGTACAAGATTGAAGCGATGGCGAAGTCCACTTTCTACTTCTCGGTGGTGGTTCTGTTCATTGTTGATATTGTGCAAACCCGCTATCAGAAGGCGCTGGACGCGCGCCGTCATGCGCAAGTGGCCGGAAATCCGGCATCGCATACCGATCACGTTTGATGCTTTCAAATCCGAAAATCCGAGGATTATCCGATGCTTGACCTTGCTTTTGAAGAACCCGTCGCAACGCGTTTGAGCGGGGTGACGGGCGATTGGGAGATGGTAATCGGGCTGGAAGTTCATGCTCAGGTACGCTCTCAGGCGAAATTATTTTCCGGCGGTGCCAATGACTTCGGTGCCGAGCCAAACAGCAATGTGGCCCTCGTCGATGCTGCAATGCCGGGCATGTTGCCTGTAATCAACGAGTATTGCGTTGCGCAGGCGGTGCGGACGGGCCTTGGTTTGAAGGCCGAAATCAACCTGCGGAGCGTGTTTGATCGTAAGAACTATTTCTATCCTGACCTGCCACAAGGCTATCAGATCAGCCAGTTCAAGTATCCTATCGTCGGTGAGGGTGAAGTACTGGTGAACCTTGAGCCAGGCGTTGCACGGCGGGTAAGGATTGAGCGTATCCACCTTGAGCAGGATGCGGGCAAGTCGATCCACGACATGGACCCCGAAAGTTCGTTCGTTGACCTGAACCGTACCGGTGTTGCGCTGATGGAGATCGTCTCACGCCCCGATATTCGCGGGCCGGAGGAGGCGGCGGAATATGTCCGCAAGCTTCGCCAGATCATGCGCTATCTGGGAACTTGTGATGGTGAGATGCAAGAGGGCAGCCTTCGTGCGGACGTGAATGTCTCGGTCTGTCGCCCCGGTGACTATGAAAAATTCGTCGAGACGGGCGATTTTGGCGTGCTGGGCACGCGCTGTGAGATCAAGAACATGAACTCGATGCGGTTTATGCAGCAGGCCATTAACTATGAAGCCCGCCGTCAGATTGATATTATCGAGGATGGTGGTGTCATCGACCAAGAGACGCGCCTTTTTGATCCGGTAAAGGGCGAAACGCGGACGATGCGGTCGAAGGAAGAGGCGCATGACTATCGCTACTTCCCATGCCCGGATTTGTTGCCGCTTGAGATTGAGCAAGGCTGGATCGACGATATTGCCGCTTCGCTGCCTGAACTGCCCGATGAGAAGCGTGTGCGCTTTATGCGCGATTACGGTGTGACCGAATACGACGCGGCGGTGCTGTCAGCCGCGCAGAACGATGCTGTATTCTTCGAGCAGGTGGCTAAAGGACGTGACGGGAAAACCTCGGCGAACTGGGTGGTTAACGAACTGTTCGGGCGTTTGAACAAGGCGGGTCTGACCGTTGAGGATTCGCCTGTATCAGCGGCACAGCTGGGCGGTGTGATCGATTTGATTGCGTCGAATGCAATTTCAGGCAAGATCGCGAAAGAGTTGTTCGAGATCGTTTGGTCCGAGGGCGGAGATCCGGCGGAAATCGTCGAAGCGCGCGGGATGAAACAGGTTACAGACACGGGCGCTATCGAGGCGGCTGTTGACGAAGTTATGGCATCCAGCCCGGAGAAAGTCGCTCAAGCCAAAGAAAAACCCGCGTTAGCGGGCTGGTTTGTTGGTCAGGTCATGAAGGCGACGGGCGGTAAGGCCAATCCGCAAGCCGTACAGGAAATTGTGAAGGCGAAGTTAGGAGTTTAAGGTTCCTGCTTTTGTCTCGCAGCTATACGCCCTTGATTAATGCGGAAAAGATTACTTGTCTTCAGGCGACCAAATCTAAAAGCTGATCGGCTTTTCTTGAAAACCACTTTAACTACCCCGATTCACCGGGTTGCCGATTACCGTCATAAACTCCTGCCTGGTGCGGGGATCGCGGCGAAAGAGGCCTTGCATCTGGCTCGTGACCATGCTGACGCCGTGTTTATGTATACCGCGTGTGGTCATGCACTGATGTTCGGCTTCCAGAACGACCGCAACACCTTGAGGTTTAAGGACATCGGTAATCGCTTGCGCAATTTGGGCGGTCAGTTTTTCTTGGACCTGCATGCGTTTCGCATACCCTTCAACGACACGGGCGAGTTTTGAGATGCCAACGACCCGGTTCGTTGGCATATAGCCAACATGGGCTTTGCCGATGATCGGGCACATATGGTGCTCGCAATAACTCTCAAATCGAATATCGCGCAAAACGACCATTTCGTCATAGCCGCCCACTTCCTCAAAAGTGCGTTGCAAATAGTCATATGGATCAACGTCATATCCTTTGAACCATTCGCGGTAGGCGCGCGTCACGCGGTCAGGCGTGTCAAGCAATCCTTCCCGATCAGGATTGTCCCCTGCCCAGCGAATAAGTGTGCGTACCGCGTCGCGCGCCTCTTCCTCGCTTGGTCGTTCCAATTCTACATTACTCACAACCGCGTCTCCCCATCGCCGCGCTATCATTCGATTGCATATAGCGGGTATTCTAAAGTTAGCGACAGTGAAAGTTTGTTTTCAAATCACGGTTGACGAAAACGACTCATCTGGTCGCAAAAGGGATTGCCATTTGATGTGAGCCATGCGGCACTTCAGGTGGCAAATTAAGGAATTCATTGTGGATATTTCAGATACCGGAACCGCTAAATTGACCACCGAAAAAACCCGCAGACGCCGCAGTGGTGGACGAGCGGGTAATGATCGCGGTCGCGGGCCTGCTGTGGCGCAACCTGCCTGGTCTCTACCCAGCTATTCCGATGCTCCGCTTGAACCGCTATCGCCGGAATCCGTTGAGAATATTCACAACGGCGCGATGCGGGTGCTGGAGGAAATCGGCATTGAGTTTCTGCACCCGAAAGCCGTTGATATACTGAGGCATGAGGGCTGCACCATCTTAGACGACGGCGTGACGGTGCGCATGGGTCGTGACTTTGTGATGGAGAAAATCGCGCTCGCCCCCTCCAGTTTCACGATTACGCCCCGAAATCCGGATCGGACCATCACTATCGGCGGGCGGCATATGGTGGTGGGGCAGGTTGGCTCTCCGCCTAATTATTCTAACCTTGATGAAGGACGAAAAAGTGGGAACCGCAAGGCTTTCACTGACTTTGTCAAAATGACTCAATATTTTGATTGCCTGCATTTTGTGTCCGGTTATCCGGTTGAGCCGATAGACATTCACGCTTCGGTCCGACACTTGGACGGGATGCGTGATAAGTTGGTGCTGACGGATAAGGTTTGTCACGCTTACTCGCTGGGAACCGAGCGAATTGAAGACGCTATGGAGATGGTTCGGTTGGCGGGCGGTCTTTCGCACGAGGAGTTCGAGGCCACGCCGCGAATGTTCACAAACATCAACTCGACCTCGCCCTTGAAGCATGACTGGCCCATGTTGGACGGGGCCATGCGGATGGCCGAACGCAACCAACCTACTGTGGTGTCCCCCTTCACCTTGTCTGGTGCTATGGCTCCTGTGACGATTGCGGGGGCGGTGGCGCAGCAAACGGCGGAGGGGCTGGCGGCAATCGCGCTATTGCAGTGTGTCCGGCCCGGATCTCCTGCGGTATACGGCTCGTTTACCTCGAATGTGGATATGCGCACAGGCTCGCCCGCCTTCGGGACGCCGGAATACATGCGTGCCTGTCAGATGTCGGGGCAGATGGCGCGGTATTACAATTTGCCTCTGCGCGCATCGAATACCTGTGCTGCGAACTATCCTGATGCGCAAGCCGCATGGGAGAGTGCATTTTCGTTATGGGGAGCGGTCACGGGTCAGACAAATATGATTTATCACGGCGCCGGTTGGCTTGAGGGCGGTCTGTGCGCATCTTATGAGAAATTCATAATAGATTGCGAGATGCTGCAACAGGTACAGCATTATGTGAAACCTATACCTGTCACTGAGGACGACATCGCCGTCGAAGCGATCCGTGATGTGGGTGCGGGCGGGCATTTCTTTGGCACGCAGCACACACAAGACCGATACGAAGACGCATTTTACAAACCGTTCCTTTCTGATTGGTCTAACTTTGAGAACTGGGAAGATAATGGTGCGTTGCGGACGGAGCAACGGGCGCACGGCATATGGAAGTCGATCCTCGCCGAATATGAGGAGCCACCGATGGATGCGAACGCAAAAGCTGCGCTAGACGAGTTTGTCGAACGTCGGAAAGAAGAAGGCGGTGCGCCGACTGATTTTTAACGCTGCCAGCGCTCGGTGGCGCTATCATCCGCGTCGCGCGCTTCAACCCAACGCGAAGTTCCATCTGTGCCCGCTTCCTTCTTCCAAAAAGGGGCGCGGGTTTTCAGGTAGTCCATAATGAACTCTGCCGATTCAAACGCCGCTTTGCGGTGGCGGCTTGCAGTGGCGACAAAGACGATCCTTGCACCGGGCGAGAGCAGGCCAATGCGGTGGATGATGAGCGCCCCTTGTAGCGGCCATCGCGCATGTGCTTTTGTTTCAATTTCTGCGAGGGCTTTTTCGGTCATGCCGGGGTAATGTTCGAGAGTCATTCCGGTGATGCCCGCGCCACGCACCAGCCCGGTAAAGCTTACAACCGCACCGATTTCAGTATCGCCGGAAGACAGAGCTTCCAACTCAGCGCCGGGGTCGAAATCCGCCTCTTGTACGCGAACAGCCATATCAGCCGCCCGTCACCGGTGGAAACAGCGCAATTTCGCGCGCGCCTTTGATTTCGGCGTCAAAATCCGCTTGCTCTTGGTCGATGGCAACGCGAATTGCTTTGGTGTCGGCGAAAGCCGCAGCGTAGCGATCATTGCGGGTTTTAAGCCACTCTATCAGACCGCCAACCGTGGTGACATCATCGGGGGGCGAGACTTCTTCCGCCCCGACACCAATCCGCTCCCGAAGCCATGCGAAATACATCACCTGCATCAGCTTTTCTCCTCCTTGAGGATCGTTTCGATGCCTTTGCCGAAATATTGCAATCCGGTGATGGCGGTCATCGCCGCACTCATCCACAGCAGAGCGATACCGAACAGGTCGAGCAGATTGAACGCAGGTCTACCCTCACAGATAATGCAGGTGGTATTGTATCCCGCAAAATTGAGATAAAGCGACAATAGTAAAACGCAGATCGCGGACATCTGAACAGTGGTTTTCCATTTCGCGAGCACTGTCGACGCCAAATCGACTTTTTTGCCTGCGAGAAACTCGCGTAATCCTGATACGGCGAATTCACGCACCATTATGATTCCGGCGGGCAGCAAAATAACCCAATGCGCCCCGTAAAGCCCGCAAATCGCCAGTAAAGCCACTGCAACCATCGCTTTATCGGCAATCGGGTCGAGAAGTTTGCCAATCGCGGTTGTCTGCGCCCAACGACGTGCAAGCCAGCCGTCAAGGAAGTCTGTCAGTGACGCCGTTGCAAACAGGATCAGGGCAACAGCGTCAGAGATCGGATGCGGCAGCACAAGATACGCCACCGGAAACAAGATGGCGGCTATTAAGCGCCCAAAGGTGAGCGTATTTGGAATTGTCCAGATCATAGGCTCTTCTTAGCGCTGAAATCGATACTTAGGAAGTGCGGATAAGCCGATTCACGCGCGGCATCACGTCAACAAACCCCGAATGCGCTCCATTGCCTTGCGGATGTTGTCTTCCGAGTTGGCATAGGAGAAGCGAATATAGTCTGCGGCATCGCCGCCAAAGCTGGAACCGGGTAGTGTTGAAACGCCAACTTCCTCAAGTAAGCGCCGTTGAAGCGTCCCTCCGTCCATACCTGTACCGGAAATATTAGGGAACGCATAGAACGCACCACCCGGATCGGGACAGGTGACGCCCGGAAGCGCGTTGAGCATATCGACGATCACTTTGCGCCGCCCGTCAAACGCAGCGACCATCGCATTGACAGCATCTTGTGGACCGGTCAACGCCTCCAACCCGGCATACTGGGCCGAGGCATTCACGCAGGAGTGGTTGTTGATCGCAAGGCGTTCGGCATAATCCACAAGAGACGTGGGCCAAACGCTGTATCCCATGCGCCAACCGGTCATCGCGTAGGTCTTGGACCAACCGTCAAGCAGGATGACGCGGTCTTTGATCTCCGGATAGCTTAGAAAGCTGATATGTTCGCGTCCGCCGTAAAGCATACGGCTGTAGATCTCATCGGAGAGGATCGTCACGTTCGGCCACGCCTCTAGCCCTTTTGCTAGCGCATCGGCCTCGTTGCGGGCAAAAACGCCGCCCGTGGGGTTGTTGGGACTGTTCAACACCAACAGGCGGGTTTTGGAGGTAATCTTGGCGAGAATATCCGCAGCACGATAGCCGAAGCCGTCCTCCTCACGCGGTTGCACCGGGACGGCGGTGGCTCCGGTATAAGCGATCATTGAACGGTAGATCGGAAAACCGGGGTCGGGATAAATAATTTCGGCTCCGGGCTGGCCGAACACCATGATGGCGAAAAACATTGTCGGCTTACCGCCGGGCATGATGAGGATGTTGTCGGGGCTGACCTCAACTCCGCGCCGCGTGTGAATATCAGCTGCAACAGCTTCACGCAGGGGTAGAATTCCTTTTGCGGGTGTGTAGCCGTGATGCCCGTCGCGCAGCGCTTTGATCCCGGCCTCCACGATGTTGTCTGGCGTCGGAAAGTCAGGCTGGCCAATCCCCAGATTGATGATGTCGCGGCCTTGCGCTTGCAGTTCGGCTGCACGGGCAAGGACCGAAAAAGCGCTTTCAGTGCCCAGGCGAGCGATTGCGTCGGTGGGGATCATTGTCGTCATCTCCGCTGTTTGTATCGTTACTTTCTAGGCACGATTGTGCGGATTGCATAGCCGTCTCGTCATCAACGCGAAGTGTGTACAGAATATCACGGATTCAACCGACGGAATCCGAATCATTGCGCGTTAGCGCTGGTGTACTATGTTTTTGAATTAGAGTTCGATCAGAGGAGATTGAGATGTTTCGCAAAATGGCCCTTATGGCTGTGATTGGTGTCGCCGGGTTTGTAACAACACAGGCGCAGGCGCACCCGCCTTATGCCTCTGCCACATCTTCAGGATGTTATGGATGTTCGGCTCAGTCCTACGCACCATCTTACACGCCCCGTTACCAGCAGACCTACGCACCGCAGTATCAGCAAACCTATGCGCCTGCCCCGACTTATAGAGCGCAGCCTTCCTATAGCGGGCATCGTTCCGGCGATTATGGGCGCTATTATGGTCCTATCGGGTACGGGCAATACGCGCGCAATCCATACTACACGCGCCCTGTAAATAACTATGTTCGTCAAAGCTTTGGTCCATATTCGCGCATTCCGAGCACGGAAGGTCTGAATGTCGGATACGCAGGCGGCCCGACCTATGGGTCGGATTCCAATCCTGTAATCAATGGTGTCGAATTAAACGCTGCGCCACGCTGATTTTTAAGTTCGGGCTGCAAATTTCTGATGCAGCCCGATCATTTGAAAAGTATGTCAGGCGTTTTCGTTGATCCATTCAATGATACGACCTTTGGGCTGTGCGCCCGTTTTTGAGGCGATCAACTCACCGCCTTTGAACAGCATCAGCGTTGGAATACCGCGCACCCCGTAATGCGATGGCGTGTTCGGGCTGTTGTCAATGTTGACCTTGGCAACCGTTACTTTGCCTTCCATCTCAGCGCTGATTTCTTCAAGAGCTGGTGCGATTTGGCGACAAGGGCCGCACCATTCAGCCCAAAAATCCACGAGCACGACTTCGCCCGAATTCAATACATCCGCTTCAAAAGACTCGTCGGAAACTTCCTTGAGCGCCATTTTCTATACTCCTTGCGCGCGGTTGGTTGAAAGCCGCGCAGGTCGGGAAGCTAGGTATCCACTTCCTCAAGGTCAACAGGTGTAAAGCGTTTTTCATCAAGTGAACCATCGTTCAACATCGACTGGAGCGCCGAATCCAATTGCCGGCTTGTCGGCGTATCAAGGCGGTTTTCGTCTATCCACAGCAAATGACAATGCACATCACGCTGTTCAAAAATATCCGTGAGTGCGGCACGGTAGATCGAGAGCTGCCGGAGGTAGGAAGCGGGAATCAAACCGTTTGCGGGCGCGCGGCCGCTTTTGAAATCGATGATGTGTGCATCGCTGTTCGTGAAAACCAGCCTGTCAATCGTTCCCACAATCGCGCGCCCGTTTAGTGCCGAGACCGGCCCGTGAATTGGCACTTCTGCCATTGAATCCGGCCCAAACATCCAAGCATACGCGCTATTATTGAGTATTCGTAGAACAGGCGCGAGCAGGTCTGTTGCGCCCATCGCTGCGGCGGCATCTTCGCGGGCTTCAGACTGTAAGGGAGCGAGATGTTCAAGCAGCAAATGAAGTAGCGTCCCGCGCTCTGCCGAGGAAAGCGGCGGGTCTGAGTCCTCATATTCGCCTGCCAGCGGCATAGGATCAAATGGATCGGATTGTCCGCCGCCGACCCGTGACGGCGCTATTGGTTGCGGCGCACTCGTTTCCGATCTGGGCCGTTCCAGCAATTGTGCAGGCACGGGCAGGGGGAGCAGCAACGGCTCGTCAACGGCCGTTGATTTTTTCTTGTCGGGTTCGCCTTTACTCTCGAATACTTGGCTGGGGATAACCTCGTCATTGGAGTCCAGCAGAGGTGTCATGCCTGTTTCAGGCGCTCCGGCAAATGCGCTCTCAACAAGCTTTGCCCAACTCGTGTCCTTGGGTTGGTTTTTTCCATGCCAACCGCACACGATCAACCAGTCTTCCGCACGGGTCATACCCACGTAGAGCAAACGCCTGTATTCTTCGAGCCGCTTAGCGTCTGCGTCTGTCCGCATCGCTTGAACAACATCTGGCGAGTCGCCTGAAATCGGCGCCCAGACGGGTGTTTGCTCAGCTACCGGGAATATGCGGGCGAAATTTTTCTCGGTCGGCAATGCGCAAATGTCCGGTAGAAAGACGATTGGCGCTTCAAGACCTTTCGAGCCATGCACGGTCATGATGCGGATTTCATCACGCCCTTGTTCCATTTCCCGTTTGATCTGCGTGTCGGCGTTTTCAATAGAATTGACAAAAGTTTGCAGGCTGGGCGGCCCGTCATTCTCAAATTCCAATGCTTGCGATAATAATTCATCGATGGGGTCAGCAGCCTCTACACCCAGTCGATCCAGTAATCGACCGCGCGCGCCATGTTGCGTTAGAACCCGCTCGAAGAACTCGTAGGGACGCAGGAAATCCGCAGCTTTCAGCATTTGTGAAAGCAACGCATGTGCTTTTGAAAAATCGTCCCGTTCCTCGCGCCGTGCGATTAACGTACCCCAAAGGCGTCCGCTGCGCCCTTGGGCCAGATCATAGAGCGCGGTCTCGCTGATCCCTATGATCGGCGAGCGCAAAACGGTGGCCAGCGTAAGATCATCCTCAGGCAGTAATGCAAACCGTGCCAGTGCGAGAAGGTCTTTGACCGCCAGTTGCGTGTTCAGTTGCATCCGGTCCTTACCCGCAACAGGCAGACCGCGCGCCTTCAACATGCTGATGACAGCCTCGGCAAAATCATTACGGCGTCGCACAAGGATCAGAATATCCCCCGCCCGTATCGGACGACCTTTCGCCGGAAGCTCTTGGGGGGTGTCGGGGTCCAGCCACGTCTCAATCTGATCGACAATTCCACGCGCAAGTCGCAGTTGGGGCGCATCTGCGGGCAGCTTGTTGACAGGTTCCCACCAATCGGGCGGGTCGTCTTCTTCGATGATACTGATCGGTGGCCAGAACTCCACGCGTCCCGGCGCATGGTCCCTGAAAGCGATATGCGTGGGCGCATCCCCGGTTGCGTTCAGGCCATCCAGTGCCGCAGGATTTTTGAAGACCTCGTCAACGACTGCCAGCACCGCAGGCGTTGAGCGGAATGAGTGGCGCAGTTGTGGTTCGCGCAACGGATCTTGCGGGTCGGCGAGCAGTGCGCGGAACCGTGTACGCACCTTGTCCAGTGCATCGGGGGCGGCGCCCTGAAAGCTGAAGATCGACTGCTTCTCGTCTCCGACAACAAACAAGGTCCGGTTTTCCGGGTTCGCGCCGTCGCCCGCAAAAAACTCCTCTGCAATCGCAGATACCACCCGCCATTGCTCCGGTGAGGTGTCTTGAGCCTCATCCACCAGGATATGATCGACGCCACCATCGAGCTTGTAGCGCACCCATGCGCTCGCCTCGCTGTTTTGTAACAGATCGCCGGCGAGACGGATCAAATCACCAAAATCCAGTGCATCCCGCAAATGTTTGAGCGTATCAACCTCATCAATGATCGCTTTCGCGAACGGGACCAGATTGCGCGAATCCTCCGCAGATTTGATTGTCCGCAATCGCGCGTTCAACTCAACCAATCGCGCCTGAAACCGCTCGACTGTATCAACAATGTCGGGATCGATCGCTTTGACGGCCTTAGTCGGAAACCGTGACGTTGATCGCGGGTTGCCTTTGGTTAGTAGTGCAAAGTTAAGCGCATCAAGCCATTGCGCTTTCGAGGCGCTCTGCATCGCGGGTAGCAGTATGGCAGCTGACTTCGTTTCGTGCGAACCGCCCTTGGTAAAATTTAGCGCCATCGCACGAATATCATCGGCATCCGTTTTGCTGAAAAATGACTCCACCGCGCTTGTTTGTGTTTGGCCAGATTCGACTTCCAATACCGCATAAACCGCGTCGATTGTGTCCGCAGCATCCCCGCGAAACGCATCCCGCTTTGCCACGATTTCCGCCACCAAAGCGTGAATGCCCGATTCCTGCGCCCGCCGGATAACATAATCGGTTGCTGTTGTGAGTTCAGGCTCAGTCCTCTCGCGTGCCTTCACAAACACACGATCCAGTGCCTCCGCAAGAATCGCCTGCGCTTCTTGCTCATCCATCAGATTGAAATGCGGTGAAACCCCTGCTTCCAACGGAAAACGGCGCAGCAGGCTTTCACAGAACGCATGGATTGTTTGGATTTTAAGACCACCCGGGGTCTCTAAAGCATGTGCGAACAAGCGGCGGGCATTGTTTAAATCAATGCCACTGTCGAGCTTTGTCCCCGGCTCCTGCAACGCTTCAAGCGCGCCGCGTAGGGCGTTCTCCTCCATCAGTGCCCAGCCGCCCAGCTGCTCGAACAACTTGTTCTGCATGTTTGCGGCGGCCGCACGGGTGTAGGTCAGGCACAAAATGCGCGACGGGTCCGGCGCTTTGCCGCCTGTCCCCAGCAACAGGCGCGCAACACGGTCGATGAGCACCTTCGTCTTGCCAGAACCCGCATTCGCAGTCACCCAAGCGGAGATATGCGGGTCTGACGCTTGGGTTTGAGGAACCAGCGGGTTTGTGGGATGCGTTTCACTCATTGTGCAAAATTCCCGCTGCCTTCCCACTCTCCCACGCGGGCAAGGTGGTCGTAGTCACCGACCCAATCAGTCGTTTCAGGTCGTGCTTTCGACCAGTAGGCTTGCGTTTCATCGCTGTAAGCAACCAGCAGCTCGGTCAACCGGGGAAGGGCTTGGCCGACCAGTGTCTCAACATCATCAATCTTGATGTTCTCACCGGCTGAACTCGCTGTGCCCATCAGTTTGACGTATTGCAGTTGAGAGACGGGCAGTGGCTCCACCGGAAACGCCCCTGCGGCAATCATCGCACCTTGTAGCGGAAGCTGTTGCGCCCATCCGGCTTTTACCTGAGCTTTTGAGGGGCAACTCGATCCTTTGTAATCGTAAAGCGCATAGGTTGCGTCAGAGCACAGATCAATCCGATCGGCTTGTGCGGTCAACTCGAATGAACCGAAATGCGGTACTTCGAAAGAATGGCTGCCCTTATTTTCCAACATTACAGGCTTTTGAAAATCCAGCCTGCGCGCCGCCTCTTCTTTCACGAACCAAGGACCAATGCGATCCGCCCGCGCCTCGTAGAGTGCCTGATAGCTTGGCCAATCGGCAATATCGGTAAGCGCCTCTTCAGTCACCTCACGAAAAACCGTAAGCGCATCTTCGTCATCCCAAGCGTGTCGGGTCCGGTCGACGAAATCCTCGACAATACGGTGCATAATCTCACCGCGTGTACGCTGGTCCGGCTCAGGAACCAGCGATGCAAGCGGGTATAATTTCAAGATGCGACTCGCATAGATCGCGTAAGGGTCACGGATGAGTGTTTCAACGGCCGTAACTGACAATCGCTTTGGACGCTTTTCCAGCGGTGGTGTGGGTTGAGGACGCTCGCACGGTTTTGACTGCCCTGCGGGCTTGCCCAAATCAAACGCCCATTGCAGATATTTCCGCCCGTCACGCCGCATTGTGGCCAGCACATCGGGCGCAAACCCTTTCTCCGGCGCGTTGCCGAGTAGCGTGATAATCCGTTGCAGCCAGCGCGATGGCACAGTCGGTGTTCCGCCCTGTTTGCGTGAGCGGGTGAGGATCACATCCTCTGCGGAGATCGCCTGCTGAAAATCATGTGCGGAAAGGCCCAGCCGACGTTCCATAGGCGGTAAGCCGAACTCGCGGCGCATCGCGCGACTCATCCAAGGGTCAGGGTCGGGAAGGCGCGGCCAGCTATCCTCGTTCAATCCGCCGAGGATCATCCGGTCGGCCCGTTGCATCCTCGCCTCAAGTGTACCCCAGATGAAAACGCGCGGGTGATTGCCGAAGGGCGCACGGGCGCTGCGTCCGTTCATTAATCCGCCCATCAGCATCGGAATCGCACCGACCTCAACCTCGCCCAACGATGCGCCATGCTCTGCGAGGTCATCCATAAATCCCAACGCGGTTTCCCCGTTTGGCCCTTCCCACAGAGCGCGATTGCCCTCAGAATCAACTGCAAAAGCTTCGGCAGCCTGGCGCATCAAAGCGATTGCCGTATCAAACGATACGAGTGTCCTTTTGAGCGCATGAAGCGGTTCAAGCGCGGTTTCCAGCGTATCAAGCCAAGCCAGGGTTGCCGAACAATCGTCCTCTCGCGCACGCAAAGTGGCGCGTATCGCTGTGATATTGGCCCCGGTAGGCGCATCGGCGCGCATTGCATGGCGCTCTATAAATCGCACATGCTTGCCATGATCGCTGGCACTATGACCCAGCTTGCATAGCGGATGTTTCAGCAGCGATAAGAACCCGATGGGATCGCCGGAACCACCAGATATTACCCGATCCTGCCCGAATGCCTCCTCCGCCAGCAGTGAAAGAAATATGCCTGGTGGTGTCAGCGCCAACGGTACACCGCCGGAGTCATCGCTGCGAACACCCCAACGTAGTAAGGCCGCTGAAACCCGACGTGCAAGCGTTCTGTCAGATGTGATAAGCGCTACAGTACGATCCGGCGTTTCCAACGTCTCGCGGATCGCCATAGCGATTGCCAGCGTTTCCTCTTGCGGCGTTTCGGACTCGATCAACGCGACACCTCTCAGCGCGTTCACCGCTTCGCTTTCAATGCGCTTTTGGTGCGTCATCCATTCGTGCGTCACCGGGGCCGGACGCATGGCAAGGCTCAGGAAAGTCGCACGTGGTCCGTTGTCAGCGATCCAGTCTGAGACATCATCCCGCGCGATCGCGCCGTCACGCCCGCCAATCCGCGCGAGCAGCCGCGAAAGACCCGCTTGGGGATGATCCGGCTCCCCCGATGCCTCTTTGCTATCCCGCAGTGCGGCGAAGGTTTGCGTGTCCAGGTCGCGGTCCAGCCCCGGCAGGATAACCGCGCCCTGTGGAAGTCGCGCCACGGCGGAAATAAGATCGGCACTGATCCCGACGCTACCCGTAGAACCGGCAACGATAACGGGGTCGGTGGGAGGATTCTCACGCCACGCCTCAATCTGCGCGTCTATGAGCACCGCCCGGCGGGCTACGGGGTCCATTTTCCCGTGTTCTTGAAGATGTGCCGGCCATGCTTTGCTCAGAATTTCAAGAAAGCGGAGCGTCATTTCCCAATGCGCGGAATGATCCTTCGGGAAAACCTGGCCCAGCGCGTCAAGCGAAAGCCGCTCACCATGCGCCGAATCCAGCAGTTGTGTCAGATCACCCGCCAAGGCCACGGCTGTTGCTTCCTGCGCAAGGTTTGGTGCAACTTTAGCCATGCCGCGCACCAAGCGTGTCAGCGTCAGCAGACGGTCTGTGGGGTCGATGGCATCTGGCAGGTTAGGCACGAGGCTGCCGTCATTCAAGTCACCGAGCGTCCGAATGCGCGGCGTTAAAATCGGCTTGCCGCCAGCCTGTTTCACAAGCGCATCCGACACTCCACGCGCCCCGCGACGCGTGGGCGCATAGATCGTAACGCGCGAAAGTGCGAAAGGGTCGTCACTGTCAAGGCGCTGGTAGAGACCTTCGGCCAAGGCTTCCGCGAAAGGTGTGCCCATCGGGATATTAAAGACGCGCGGGCCATCCATAGGAGAAAATAATTCCATCACATGACCGCCTTTGTCGCTTCCTCAAGACCTTCGGGTGTGCCCACGTCACACCATCCATCTGTATGAACAACACCATAGGCGCGCCCGGCGGCGATGGCCTTGTCCCATAGCAAATTCAGCGAAAAAGCGCCCTCAGGCGCATTCTCGAACAAGCGTGGATGCAAGACTTGCGCGCCGGTAAAAACGAAAGGAGCCGTCGCTTTATCTCCGCGCCGGACCAAGCGCCCTTCATCATCGAGAGCAAAATCCCCAGCACGGGTATAACCGATGGCGCTTTCCACAGGGGCCAACAGCAGTAGTGCATCCATTTTGGCGAGGTTCCAACACTCCCACAGCGGATCGAGCGCATTCTCGCCTAACCAGATGTTATCGCTGTTCACCACATAAAAAGGTTCATTCCCAAGCAATGGCAACGCTTTGGCTATGCCGCCCCCCGTTTCGAGGATCATATCCGTTTCGTCAGAAAAGCAGATGCGTGGTGTGCCCCGTTTGCTCATATGGTCCCGAACCATGTCGGGTAGGTAGTGTACGTTCACGACAGCGTCGGTCACGCCGACTTCTTCCAGCTGATCTAATGTCCTGTCGATCAATGGCCGTCCGGCAACCGGAAGCAACGGTTTTGGACAATTCTTCGTTAGCTCCCGCATCCTTGTGCCAAAGCCTGCTGCGAGAACCATTGCGCGTGTCGGGCCGGTCATGTTGATGCAATCCGCTTGAGCAGGGTATCCGTCGGTTCGGGAACATGGGTCATGATAAAATCACGCAGCTTTGCCAGATGCGGCGCTTGCAGATCACGCTGCAAATGCGACCAAACGCGGGGGATCATCGACAAATAGCGCGGCTTGCCATCCCGTCTGAAAAGGCGCGCAAAAATTCCGACAATCTTGGCATTTCGCTGAGCGCCCAAACTATCATAATC